>JAGXII010000053.1 GCA_024635735.1 Christiangramia sp.
CCCTGGTGGCAGGTGTATCGGGAAAATATGGAGGAACAGGAACGTTTTCAGGCTTTACCGTTAGAGTTTTGTCTTCATATTTCCATAATTTACTTTCATGGGTGTCTTCAATATTAAAGACGGCAAAAAACGGCTGTCCGTTTTCCCGATTTCTCCAGTGAGCTTTTGAACTATTCTCATCCCAGGCAGAAATGGGTGGTGCAAATTGGTAATCGGTTTTTTTATGATTTGTGCAATAGTATCCTTCGGCTCTTAAATATTCTGTAAAACATTTCACCTCTGGTGGCACTACCGCAGAATACTCTCTAATTTTATTTCCTTCGATATCTGTGCGTCCAATATCCTTCCTGTATTTTCTTTTCCCCCATCCCTGGACATCTTTAGCGGTTCGCATATGAACGGTTCCCAAAGACATAGGTTGCATTCCGGTTATCAGTGATGATCGACTGGGAGCGCAAACACCTACCGTGGTAAAAGCATTATCATAAATTAAAGATTCCTGAGCCAGTAAGTCGAGATTAGGAGTTTTGGCAGTATTATCTCCGTAAAAAGATAAGTCAGGGCTAATATCTTCTACAGTAATCCATAAAATATTAGGATTTTCCTGAGCCGACAGACCAAAACCGAAAGAAAATATACTTAATAAAAGGAGTATGTTTTTCATAAGATATATTTATGCCATTCCTGTTATTTTATAAGGTCAATCTTTACTTTTTGGCGAATATCTTTAGAAGAACTCCCTATCCCTATTACATATTCTCCAGGTCTTATATCCCAATCTTTTTTATCTGTATTCCAAAACGAGAAATCTGTGGTATCTAAATTAAATTCTACCATTTCACTTTCTGAAGTATCTATATAAATCTTCTTATATCCTTTTAATTCCTTCTTAGGTCGATCAAAATTATCATCAGGACTAAAAATGTACAGTTGCACAATTTCAGCTCCATCAAGTTCACCTGTATTTTTGATTTTAAGTTTTAAGGTAACGGAATCATCTTTCCCTAATCTTTTTGAAGAGATTTCAATATCGTCATATTTAAAGGAAGTATATGATAATCCAAACCCGAAAGGGAATTGGACATCTATATTATTCTTATCATACCAACGATAGCCAATGTAAATGCCCTCGTCGTAATTTATTGGAAGATTCCCGTATTTATTGTAAATCTCTTTAGATCCTCCACGGTTACCTTTTCGAAAAATACTACCATCAGGAAGAATATTATAAGCTTTTGCCGGACTGTCTTCAAACTCTTTTTCTATACTAAACGGTAATTTACCTGAAGCATTTACATTGCCGCTTATAACATTGGCCATTGCAGTACCTGCTTCCTGACCCAGGAGATAATTAAATACCAGGCCTTTTACTTTCCCTAACCAGGGCATTGAAAAACCATTTCCACCGGAAAATAATACCACGAGATTTTCACTCAATCCTGCATAATGACTAATTTTAGAATTAAATTCAGAATTATTAAAAGGAATATCCATTCCTTCTCCCGCCGGCTTCTCCACAAAGTATAGCACTACCTCAGCAGATTCGATATCTTGATCTTCCGGATCTTCCAGGTAAGTCAGGCTTTCACCATATACTTTTTTAAGTCCGCTTAAATAATTTACATGTTCATAACCCTTCACCCTTCCACTTCCTCTTCCAGCATATGCGTTTATGGCCGATTGAGAACCAATAACTAATATTTTACGAGAATCATTTGGTTTCAAGGGTAAAATATGATCCTCATTTTTCAAAATGGTAATCGCTTCTTCAGCAGTTTGCCTTGCTATTTTTTTATGATCTTTTATACGCTCCACTAATTCAGGATTGCGATAGGGCCTGTCATAAATACCTGCTTTAAAAAATGTATACAGATTATAGAAGACCATTTTATCAAGGTCTTTTTCTATTTGTGCTTTTTTTTCAGGATGCGCTTCTATTTCTTTTTTTATGTAATCAGCAAAAAGTGTATTATTAGACATTAGTAAACTTTGACCAGATTCTATAATTTCATCCTGTTTTTCTGGCCAGTACATACTATTGGCCCAATCGCTCATCACAATTCCCTGAAAATCATATTGATCCCTTAAAACCTGTTGAGTTAGTTCCTTATTTGCCGCGCCCTGGAAGCCGTTAACCATATTATTCCCATCCATAATCGCCAATGCGCCAGCTTCTTCAATCGTAGCTTTAAATGGAGGTAAATAAATTTCGTGAAGCGCTCTTTCCCCCACTTTTACATTAGCTACGTGCCTTGCAAGTTCCTGTTCATTAGCAATAAAATGTTTTACGGTGGCCAGCGTCCCTAAACTTTGCATTCCTTTTACATAAGAAACTGCGATAGAAGAGGTTAAAAAAGGATCTTCTCCATAATATTCATAATTTCTTCCTCCTTCTGAATTTCGATACATATTAACACCAGGACCCAGCAAAACATTAATTCCCCAGGCCCGGCATTCCTCGCTTATACTTTGAGCATATTTGTAAGCAAGTGAATCATTCCAGGTTGCGGCAAGCGCGAGGGAAGATGGGAATGCCGTTGAGAATTCAGCCTCAATACAGCTTTTTCTGGCATTAATACCCTGTGATGCATCAGAAAAAAAGACTGGCGGAATACCCAGTTTTGGGATATCGGGGAAATACATGTGGTTCCATCCACCCGTTAGTTCTAACTTTTCTTCAAAACTGAGTCTCTTAATAACATCCCGGGCTCTTTCTTCAGCAGAAACCAAGGTATCGGAGTATACTTCACCAGAGGTTTCCGGATGCATATAAATTGGACGAAAATTCTTTTTGCAAAGATCAAAATTGATATTTTCCTGGGCTTTTATACTAAAAAAAGATGATAGAACTAAAATGGTAAATAAAAGAAACCTTTTCATATATTAATTATTATCCTTTTCTGAATCTTCCTTTAGTAAATAATCTGGAAATTTTGCCGAAGGAGAACGGCTTTTATTACGCAGATTATGCTGTCTTCCTGAATCTGGATACAGCGGAATATACATCCCGCCGGTCTCTTCCAGGATTTCAAACATTTTATTATTTAGGTGTTGTATCGTGTCTTTTAATTTTCTTTCATTGATAAGATTTTCTGATTCTAAAGGATCATTTTTTAAATCATAAAGCTCATCAGAATCCCAGATTCCATAATAATGAATATACTTATATCTATCCCCGCGTAAGGCATGTATAGTTGGAGTCTGCGGGAAATTACGCTCCCAGTAATATTCATAAAGTAAATTTTTCCGCCATGTAATCTCATTTCCTTTAAGTAATGGAAGAAAACTTTTACCGTCCATATATCCAGGAGGCTCAAGTCCTGCAGCTTCGAGAAATGTGGGAGCAATATCAATATTGGCAACCACCTCTTCAACTCTTGTTTTGGGTTTTATAATATCTGGACAATGGGCAATCATGGGAACCTTCATAGAAGCTTCGTAAGCGGTTCTTTTATCTATTAGACCATGCTCGCCAAATTGAAAACCATTATCGCCCATGTAGATTATTAAAGTTGACTTGTATAATCCTTTTTGCTTTAAGTAATCCATTATACGGCCAACATTTTCGTCTACACCATATAATGTCTCCATATAATTTTGATAATATTCTTCAATATCTAAATCGCTATGGTAAGGAAAATCTACGCCGTGCCACGAATTACGCTGATTTTGAACCCAAATAGGAGCGCCTTCAAGGTTAGAACTATCCATAGTAAAAGGTGGTGTGAATTTTTTTCCGCTAAACATATTTTTATGCCTTTTAGCGGGAATAAAATTACTATGAACACCTTTATGAGAGAGGTAAAGCATAAATGGCTGGTTTTTATGCCTGTTTTGAAGAAATTCAAGAGCATAATCTGTCAGCTCATCTGTAATATATCCTTTTTGGGGCACATGTTTTCCATTTACGTTCAATCCGTTTTTATTTGGATAATAAGAACCCTGGCCTTTAAATGAAACCCAATAATCAAAACCTCTTTGCGGATCATCAAAATTTCCGCCTATATGCCATTTTCCAATCATGGCTGTTTGGTAGCCTGCTTCCTGAAGATATTGCGAGTAGAAAACCAAATCTTTGGAAACCGGATGTTGGTTATCAATCACTTTATGCTTATGTGCATATAAACCGGTAAGTATGGAAGCTCTGGAAGGCGAGCACAAAGAAGTGGTTACAAATGCATTTGGAAGATATGCACCATCATTTGCCAGTTCATCTAAATTAGGAGTTTGAACAAAAGAATCTTTATTTAAAAAACTTAGAGCATCATATCTATGATCATCTGTTAAAATAAAAATTATATTCCTCGGTTCAGAATCAGGATTTTTGTCAAGTTTCAATGAAGCTCCTTTTTGCTGAACGTCTATGCTCTGAGAAAACAAACCAACAGTGTGAAAAAGCAATAATAAAATAAGATTCCTGGATAAATTCTTAAAAGCCATAGCTGCTATTCTTCAGAATTTTTAACCATCTCGGGTGTTGCTACAGCTCTAAAACCTAAATGTTCATGTGAGGAATCGAGAGAATTAGCCATGCGGGCAGATATTCTATAGCTCGCACAATAGGAATCGCTGCATAAAAAAGAGCCACCTTTTATTACCTTTTCCTTAATTCTTGGATTATTCGGATTATAGGCTACACTGGCTCCGACAGGATCTTTAGCAGTTCCGAAACTTTCCTGCTCTTTATAATAATTCACATTATACCAGTCTTTAGTACATTCCCATACATTGCCTGCCATATCATACAAGCCATATTTATTTTCAGGATAAGATTTTACCGGAGCCAAACCTTCGAATCCATCTTTCTTGGTGTTATTTTTTGGAAATTCACCTTCCCAGGTATTTGCCATTTTTGATAATTGCGTTTCATCTGTTCCCCAGGTAAAATAAGCGTCGGGATTTCCACCGCGAGCGGCATATTCCCATTCCGCTTCTGTTGGAAGTCTTTTACCCGCCCATTCGCAATAAGCCTTTGCATCTTCAAACGCGACATGAACCACGGGATAATTATCCTTGCCTTCTAAATTGCTATCCGGACCTTTTGGATGTCTCCAGTTCGCCCCAATTTTCCATTCCCACCATTGAGAATAATCGTAAAGATTGGGTACGCTTTCTTTCGTTTTTTTAAATATTAATGAACCTGGCTGAAGAATAGAATCTGCAGGTTTGGGTGTTCCCTCCGGTAATTGCTTTTTTATTTCTTCCCAATCTAATTCTCTTTCGGCGACCGTTACATAACCGGTTTCATCAACAAATTTTTTGAATTCTGCATTTGTAACTTCAGTTTTATCTATAAAAAATCCATCCAAGATAACTTCATGTGCAGGTTTTTCATGATCCATCGCCATTTTATCCCCTGGTCGTGACCCCTGAACAAATTTTCCTCCGGGGATCCATACCATTCCTTCAGGAGCCTCTATACCTTCAGGCTTTTCCACTATTACCGCATCCTTAATATCCTGAGACATTTCAGTTTCATGATTTAAACCAATTTCTTTTTTTTGATCCTTACAGCTTAGAAATCCTACGCTTAATAGTATTATTAAGAATGTATTTTGAATTTTTTTCATAAACTCTGTTTAAACTTTTTAAATCTAATTTAGAATAGGTGCCATATACTGAGGCCTTAAAGATTCCTCCTTTTTTTCCCAGGGAGTTGGATAAACAGGTACTTTCTCTGCCCAATCCTTCCACATTTGAACCATCTCTTTTAACTTCCCAGGATATGCACCAGAAACATCTATAGCTTCTGCTCTATCATTTTCAATATTATATAATTCCCATGGACCATTTTCATAATATTTCCACTTTCCATATCCACCATCCATGAGATTTCCCGTAGATACCAGCTTCCATTCTCCCATTCTCACCGCCCGGTTCATTTCATGCTCCCAGAAGATAGCCTTTCTATCTAACTCTTTATCAGAAAAAGCGGGAACAAGACTAACACCCGCTACAGGAGTTATTTTATGTCCATTATAATTTTCGGGATATTCGGCTCCTGCAAGATCCAGTAAAGTTGGCATAATATCAATCACATTTCCAATTTGATCCCTATACTCTCCGTGACTTTCAATTCCCTTAGGCCAATAGACTATTAGAGGTGTTGCAATTCCGCCTTCGTGTACATAATGCTTATATTTTTTGAACGGTGTGTTGGATACCTGAGCCCAGGGTTTAAGGTAGGCCAAATAAGTATCTGCAGGTCCGGCCATTACTTTTTTTCCAGCCATTACAATCTCTCCATCTCTTGTAAGAGCTGGTATTCCATCGGGTTGAGTTTCATTCTCACCCAATGGTTTCATATTTTTCGCATTCCCGTTTATAGGTTTGGTTTGCCCTTCCGGACCTCCAAATCCGAGACCTTCCGCATTTCCTCCATTATCTTCAAGAAATAAAATAACGGTGTTACCCAGTTGTCCGTTTTCTTTAAGTTTTTCAACTATTTTTCCAATTCCCTGGTCCATAATATCAACCATTGCCGCATAGGTTTCCATTCGGCGAGCCATGGCTTTTTTATCTTTTTCATCTTCCCACGCTATAGCATCTAATGGAGGAAGAATTACATCTTTATCTATCAGGCCTATTTCCTTCATTTTTTCAAGTCGCTTTTTCCGCACGGCATCCCAACCCTTATCATATCTTCCCTGATATTTAGCAATTTCTTCTTCAGGTGCCTGCATGGGCCAGTGAGCTGCTGTATATGACATATATAGGAAAAATGGCGCTTCCTGATCATCTTCTTCTATAAACTTCAAAGCATTATCTGTAATTGCATCGGTAAAATAATAATTATCGGGCTTGTATTCAGGATCATTAAAAGGGCTGATTAATGTATTATTACGACACAGGGTTCCCGGATCGTAAAAACTTCCGGCACCTTTCAAAATCCCATAAAATTTATCAAATCCTCTTTGAATTGGCCAATTATAATTCGGACTATCCTGAGTGGTATTCTTTTCATATTGAAGATGTCACTTTCCCGTCATATAAGTATGATATCCAGCCTGTTTTAAAACCTGAGCAATAGTTACGCTATTTTCATTTAATTCAGCCTGATAGCCCGGCAGATCATGATCTACGGCATCCATCCAACCCATTCCGGCCTGATGCGGATACAAGCCCGTCATTAATGACGCTCTGGTGGGACAACATCTTGCCTGATTATAAAATTGCCTGAACCTGATCCCGTTCTTTGCCAGATTATCCAGATTGGGAGTTTGAATCTCGCTTCCATAACAACCAATATCTGAATATCCCATATCATCTGACATGATCAAGATGATATTTGGTCGCTGCTGTGCAAAAATGCAGAAAACACTAAAAAGTATTAAAATGAAACTAAGCTTAAATTTCTGCATATCGAAGTATTAAAATGTCAACTAGTTATTCTTCTGGGAAGGCGCAGCCGACTGTTCTTTATATGGCGAATAATAATTATGTGGATCTTTTCTAAAACCATATTCCCTTTTCTTGGAAGGATGTGGTAAAGGCAATGGATCCTGAGCACGTAACTCCCAGGCAAGGAGATCTTCCAGTAACTCCATTTGTTTTGAAGCAAATTCCGGATTGCCGAATAGATTGTTGATCTCTTCAGGGTCTTTTACAAGATTGTATAGCTGGCCATGTCCCTGCATATCATAAGCCAGTTTCCAGTCATCTTTTCGTAACATTCTTAAAGTCCCGCTTTGAGTCCATGTATTTAATTCGTCAAATTCGGTTTCGCCTTTTGTAATATTTCCATCTTCTGTATAGGGATCATACTGCTCTAAATTTGTAAAATGAAGCCCTCCAAAACCTTGTTGCACCATGATGCTTGAAAATTCTTCTTCCGGATAGTAATCACCCTTTAATAGCGGCCAAAGACTTCTGCCCTGTACCCCATCGGGAAGGTCCACATCAAGAATATCACAAATGGTTGGCATTATATCAATATTGCTCACGTGAGCACTGTGAGCCTTTTTATTTTTTTTAATTTCGGGGCCATGCCAGATCATCGGAATTCGAGTAAGACTTTCAGCAACTTCCACACCCTTTTTAATGAGTCCGAATTCACCGGTAAAATCTCCATGATCGGCAGTAAATATGAAAATTGTATTATCATAATCTCCGTTTTCCTTTAAATGATTTACGAAATTCCGCAGCTGGTCATCTATAAGCCGAAGCATTCCATAATAGTTACTTCTTACTCTTGGAATCATTTCTTCAAAACCGGCATATCCCATTTCCATCATTTTATGCTGTACAACCCACTTGGGTCCTTTTTTAGCCAAAACTTCAGAACCAGCCTTAAATTCCGGCAATGATTCGGGCGGAAACATAGAATAATAAGGTTCTGAAACCTGATATGGATTATGAGGCTCAGGGATAGACATATATAAAAGAAACGGTTTATTTCCTTTCTTCCCGTCGCCATCAATCCAGTCTTCTGCCGTTCTGACTATTTGTGCAGGCAGCTGCATTTCAGCAGGAAATGGGGCAGGATCCTTATCCATATAATAATGGGTAGTTTTTAAATAATCATTAAACTGCTGCTGCTCTTTTGTTTCCGCCTTATCCACACC
>JAGXII010000054.1 GCA_024635735.1 Christiangramia sp.
CTAACACAGTGCGCTCATCGTCATTAGACCTGGTGCGCGTTAGCAGTTCATTTTTTTCCATTCTTTTTATAAGTGGAGAAAGCGTATTGGTATTCAATAATAACTTTCGGCCAATCTTATTAACAGAAAGCTTGTTCTCTTCCCATAATACCAGTAACACCAAATACTGCGGATACGTTAGACCCAGTTTCTCCAGGTACGGTTTGTATGCCCTGGTGATCAGTCTGGAAACCGAATAGATGGGAAAACATATCTGATTTTTAAGCTTGAGTTGTTCCTCCTTTTCCATGTGCTATTTTTTTGAAATTCTCCAGGCTTTCCATGCCCCGCTAGACCAAAGTACCCATGCAATTAGTAAAGGTTGGAAAAATAACCTGATGAGTCTTGCCCTGTCTGAATCCATGACTCCAAAAGCATCTTTACCGTCCAGATACTGGGCTACGTTACCCGGAAAGATAAGAACGAAGAACAGGGCGAGTAACCATCCTATATTTACACGCTGTTTTTTCCAGAATAGCAGCGTAAGACCAAGGATCATTTCTATAATACCGGAAAGTATTACCACCAGATCTTTACTTAAAGGAACCCAGTCTGGTACCTGACTTTGAAATTCGATGCGGTTAAAGGTCAAATGACTAAAACCGGCATAGATCATAAAAACTGCAAGTATTATTCTGAATACTTTCTGCAGAGTAGAAGTTTCAATATAATTCTTCATCAAGTTATTATTTATTAACACGATTATATCGTGTGCGATATAAATATATGGAGTTTATCATGTTCTGGAAGAGGGTTTAGAATAGGTTTAACGTTTAAGTGCAATAAGAGATAAGGGTATTTTTAAGGTTTACCAATAAATTAATTGCCTTAAAAATCCTCTCGATTCATGGTTGATCAGTTAGGGGTATTAACACAGAAATTAATTTTAGACTATCGGTTAATGTTTACTTTCGAATCCAATAATCATTAGCAAGTGCCTGGTAAGAATTTAGCGTGTCTCTTGCATATAAAATGTCCCCTGTTTTATCTTCTAATTGCACCATTAAATCGCTCAATTCATTAGTTATCCTCATTGATGCTTCATTCATTTGTCTTAATAAATCCATCAGCAATAAATAATTATTGAATGTTCTTTAATTTCTTTTACCACCGGAATCGTAAATCCTCTTTTTGAACAACCAGCATACATTTCGATGCACTTCCAATTCCTACTTTTATTCAAATAATTGGTCTTCACAAATTCATACCAAGGTTTATCATATGTTGTAATAAAGATCTGATAATCTGAAAAATCGCTTTTTAAAATTTCAAGCAAAGGCAGGCGGTTTGAGATATCTAAACCAATAAAAATGTCATCCAAAAACAAAATCTTGCAAGGCAATCCTTGGATGTGCCTTTTAATCATTCCTAAATAAATTGATATCGCGATTGCAGAGGACCTGGGTGGAAATTCCGAAAACAATACTGAATCTGTTTCTGAAGATCAGTAATTGATCGAGGATCATGAGATTGCTTAATAGCATTTTCTGATTCTGAAAAATTTAGTGACAGAATAGGGTAAATTTTAAATGAAGCATCCCTGAAATCTGAGGGATGCTTTTTTGAATTCTGAATGTATTATTTGGCCAACGGGCCTTTCTAAAGGTTTTACCAGGAAAATGTTTTTTCCGGTGTAATAATCTTTACATTTTTAAAGTTGATGTCTTCAACATTCTTTGGCTCATAGCCTTTATCTGCCGAAATTATTACGTTGTTAAAATCGATATCATGGATAGGCATTTCTGGTAAACCGGTAAATACTATTGAAAATCGGTGTTTTTGATTTAACCCATACAAAATCTTGCGAAGGGAAGTTTAAAAGACGAGAATTTGTTCCCCCATTTTTTCATCCTATTTCTTAACCGGAAATTTAGGTATATTTGATAGTAAAGGATTATTATCTTTTCAATTCAGGAAAAGCTTAAAACAATGAAGAATTTCTCTTTAAGAATCTGTTTTCTTATTCTGGGTCTGGTAGTTAGCAGCTTTGCCAACGCCCAGAAAGTCGTTGTTTTAAATCTGGACGGTCCTATTTATAATTCCACTGCCGAATATATTAACAAAGGACTCCGGCAGGCGGTAGAAGAAAATGCTGTTTGTGTGGTGATAAAAATCAATACTCCTGGAGGGTTGTTGCAATCTACAAGAAAGATTACCGGCAAAATAATGGACACATCCATTCCTGTTGTTTCTTTTGTGGCACCATCTGGGGCGCATGCAGGTTCTGCCGGAGCTTTTATTGCGCTGGCTGCAGATATAGCTGTCATGAGCCCCGGATCGAATATAGGGGCATCTCATCCTGTTTTGGAAGGCAGCGTTCCCGATACCATTATGAATGCTAAAATGACCGAAGATGCAGCAGCTTTTATACGTTCCATTGCTGAACATCGCGGAAAGGACCCCACATTAATTATGGAAATGGTTACCGATAACCGCTCTTTCTCGGCTGAACAGGCCTTAAAGAATAATATTATAGATGTGAAAGCCGGGAATCTGCCTGATTTGCTTAATAAAATCAATGGCAGCTCTGTTCATCTTAATTCCGGGGAAAATATAATTCTTCATACGGCTTCTGCAGAAGTTGAAACCATAGAAATGGGAAGGAAGGAACAGTTGCTGACTTTCCTGAGTAACCCGAATTTGATGTATGTTTTTTTACTGATGGGGTTGATGGGATTATTTTTTGAATTCACCAATCCCGGTGGATTTGTTCCCGGCATAGTTGGTGTTTTTTGTTTAATACTTGCAGCTTACGGAATGTCTGTCCTGCCGATTGATTATACGGGATTGGCATTAATCACGTTGGGGATTCTCTTATTTGTGCTGGAAATGAAATTTCAGAGTTATGCCTTATTATCCATCGGTGGGACAATTTGCCTGTTTCTGGGTTCCATGTTTTTGGTAGATGAAACCTCTTCAAACAATGTGCTGTATATTTCCTGGTCGCTCCTTATAACTTCTGTTGTCGTAACTTCAGCTTTCTTTTTTTTACTCATCTTTTTCGGTATTAAATCTCAATTCAGTAAAAGAAAAACCGGAATTGAAACCCTGGTAGGTTTACAGGGAATTGCTATGGAAGATCTTTTTCCGGAAGGAAGGGTTAGGGTAAACGGGGAATTTTGGAATGCCATTGCTGAAGGCGAAAATATACCTGCAAATACAGAAATAGAGGTTACCGAAGTTAAGCAATTCAGGCTAACAGTTAAATCCGTGACTTTATTAACTAAGTAAAATTCGATAATTATGATCCCAATTTATGTTTTAATATTTTTTGTTGTTCTCTTTTTAATCAATTCAATAAAAATTCTAAAAGAATATGAGCGGGCCGTTGTTTTTCGATTGGGAAGAGTTACAGCAGGAGGGAGCAAAGGGCCGGGCCTTATGATTCTTATTCCCTTTATCGATAAAATGAAAAAAGTTACATTACGAACCATTGTTCATGATGTACCAACTCAGGATGTTATTACTTTAGATAACGTGACTTTAAAAGTAAACGCGGTGGTATATTTCCGGGTGATAGATGCTGAGAAAGCGACAATCGAGGTAGAAGATTATTTTTATGCAACCTCCCAGCTTTCACAAACCCTTCTTCGAAGCGTTTTGGGACAATCTGAATTAGATGAGATTCTTTCCAAACGAGATAAATTGAATTTACAGTTGCAAAAAATAATCGATGCACATACAGATCCATGGGGCGTTAAGGTTTCGAATGTAGAAATTAAACAAGTGGATCTGCCACAGGAAATGCAACGGGCAATGGCAAGACAGGCTGAGGCTGAAAGATACAGAAGAGCAAAAGTTATTGCCGCAGAAGGAGAATTTCAGGCTTCTCAAAAACTAACCGATGCCGCTCGCGTAATTTCCACTCAGCCCAGTGCGTTAACGCTTCGCTATTTGCAAACTTTAACTGAAATCGCAGCTGAAAATAATTCCACTACAATTTTCCCGATTCCAATCGATCTTTTTAAACCCTTTATAGAAAATATGGCAAAGAATCCTGAGGTTATAAAACAACTAACGAAACAGGAGAAAAAGGAGAGCGGAACAGAAAAGGATGAAGAGTAAAGTGGAATTTTTATAGGAAAATTTAAAAAAAATACAAATCATTTCCCAATACATCATTACACATTTCCCAGTACATGCTGTGTAAGGATTGACGGTACAAAAAGGCACAAAAAGTGATAGGGTAATTCATATCTCATTTTCACCAAAAATCTCTGTAAAAATTTCACGTTAATTTCTCTCGAAAGAAAGGCTGCTCGAAATTAAATTGAGGGTGATTTAAAGAAGGTTTAACTGCCCCACAAATTCCGAAAAGACTTTTTTGTGCAAGTCAAGATCCAGATTAGGGGATACAGACACCCGGGTGATATAATCTTTGTCATCTTCTTTGGTGGTGCCTTGTGTAGAAGTTGCAGGGATCGTCCAGTAACAGCCTTTTAACTGGCCGTAGCTCACACAGTATTTACTCTCATTCGGGATCTGGCTGAACATCATATGGATCAGTTTCTGGTTCAGGGCCCTTTTATAAGTTTCCCGTTCTGTAGCGGTATTTCCTTTAGTCGGCAGGTCTAAGGAGAACACAGAAGGGGTGAAGCCCTGTTGCGCCAGTTCTTCCGAAACAAAATTGATCCTAGCTTCGGGCAATTCCGCTTTGATAAAGTTGACGAATTCCCTGGTGTTCTTATAGGCATCTTTGATCCTCTGATTCATGGAAGGCAGTTGGGCGGCCAGGATCTCTACCTGCAGGGCAGTAGCTTCGTTATCGCAGACTTGAATATGCTTTTCAATGTTCTCCATCAAAGGCTCCGCCTTTTTGTTCGCAACACTGTAGCCGGCAGTACATTTTCCGCCGCTGGGAAACTTCGAACCGCTCACATAGGAAATGGTCTGCACCGAAGAGAGAATTCCGTCTTCCCCGCAGAACTGCACATTGGGGCAAAAGGTTTGATCCAGGATAAAAACCGGTGCGATCGCTGCTTCCCCCGTGGGGGTTGTGCGTTCTTTGGTTAGAACATCACGTAATTTATCCAGCTCCGGCACTTCAACCCTTGGGTTGGTAGGAATTTCAGCTATAATAAGCGGAACGGCACCTTCCTGGGCTACCTGCTCTAAAACCCGGTCTGTGCTCTGCACCATATCGTTCTCGCCATCTACAGGTAGATTCAAAATCTCAACATTTTCTATACACGCGGATACCCGTCTTGCCTGATCATTGGTGCCCCCGTAGCAGTTAGGTGGCACGATAATTTTAATGGCTTTTCCCTTATGCCGGGTATTCGCCTCTTCAATAAGCCCCATCATAATGGCATATTGTACCGACAAGCCGCAGGAGCCCAACACGACTTTAGAAGCTGTGGCGGTGATCTCCTGGACTGAATCTACCACTTTGGCTCTGTTCGCTTCGAGATCAGTTTTTTCTTCGGAAGTGGTCTTTCCAAGGAACTGTTCTAAAGCAGTATAACAATTAGCCGGGGTCATGGCAATGCTCTCCCGTCTTCTTACGTGCTGAATTTCTGAAATGTATTCCTCATTTTGAGTTCCGTTGACCAACAAGATACTTCCCAGTTCAACCTGCAGACTAACCACAAAGTCAACTTCCGAAGGAAGAGTAATAGCACTCAGCTCCTCCTGTTGGGATATAAAAACAGTACTGCCGTTAAAGCCTGAAATTTCTTCTATGTTTTTTACCTGCTTTACTTCAAAATTATAATTGTAGACGCTCTTCAAAGTTTCGAAATCAAAACAGGCCGGTAACTCCCCTGAATAGGCGATCTGTGTATTTCTATTTGCCAGTAAATTTTTTCTTAAAACGGCCATCACGGGAATCGTCTTCGAAGAGAAACTGATGACGTTGTCTGCTTTTAGTCCGTTCTGTTTCGCAATTCCCCATTCCAGAACAGAAGACAGGGGATGGCCCAGGCGTATATAATCAAAGGCAGGAGGTAAACTACTAAGCGCTGATCTTTCAGAATTATTGGTTTTATATAGCTGTTCAAACTGTTCAAGAAATTCAG
>JAGXII010000055.1 GCA_024635735.1 Christiangramia sp.
CTATCAGCATAGATGATAAATTCCCCTTCTTTTAACCTGAAGAATGCGCCAGCCCTGATTTTTGATACCTCGACGGCTCTACCTCGAGGTAGTTCACTAAAAATTGTTTTTCAGATTCCAGACTCGCTCGGTGCGCTGCCGAACCTCGCCTTTCCAGTCGAATAATTCAGGAATTGGACGTTCCGGGCAATAATCTTTCTGTATTAGTGGAAACTCTTTTTTAGGGAAATGGCCAACTAAAAAATGAATAAAAGGGTGATACTCTCAACAGGGTGCGAATTACTTAAAATGAGAATTCTTTTCAAAGCTCTTTTAAACATTTATTAACCTGTTTTTAAGGTTTCTCTGGGAAAAAATTCCTTTCATTCTCCTTATATTCATGGTTCACTAAAAACTAATGAAAATGAAAATAGTATCTTCAATAATGATGTTTGTTTTTGCTCTTGGTATTTTCTTTACCAGTTGTGGGGATAAAAATGTTCTTAACCAAAATAGGGATTCCGCCGTTACTACGCCTCATGAAGACAGGGTCCTTACAGAAGCCGAAAGAGATGCATTGAGCCCTGAGGATATAGTACAGGATTTTAAGGAAGGGAATCAACGTTTTCTCAACAACGATGTCACTGTAAGGAATCATCAGTACCGGGTGCGGCAAACGGCCGTGGCACAATTTCCAAAAGCCGTAGTCCTATCGTGCGTTGACAGTCGTGTTCCTGTGGAAGACATCTTCGACCAGGGTCTGGGAGATCTTTTCGTAGGTAGGATCGCGGGCAATTTCGCAGATGAAGAAATGCTGGGAAGTCTGGAATTCGCAACCAAGGTATCGGGATCTAAACTAGTCGTTGTTTTGGGGCATCAGAATTGTGGTGCCATCAAATCGGCAATTGACAATGTGGAGCTTGGGAATATAACAGCTATGCTACAATATATTGAACCCGCTATTGAAATGACCACCAATTTCCCTGAATCGCAGAGGACGGTGAAAAACAATGACTATGTACAGGAAGTGGTCATTAACAATGTACACCACACCGTTGAAGACATTAGGAGAAACAGCCCTATTATGGCCGAAATGGAGAAAAATGGTGAAATTGGCATAGTAGGAGCATATTATAATCTGGAAGAAGGGGATGTAAAATTCCTGGAGCAATAGACCAAATTCAGAACCAGCCCAGAGCAATAAAAAGAATTGTATGTATCTTTTATTGCTCCTTTCATTTCAAGATGTATAGGAAAAAAGAGGCTCTAAATTTAGGTTTGTCTCTTTCTATCTATTTTCTTAAACAATTCTTCTTCGGTTTGAATTAAATTATTCATTTCTAAATCAACTTCAAAGTAAAGGCAAAGTCTGTCATTAGCTGAGGTCTCCGCGGTTGAAAGTGATCAACTCACTGCATCTAGAATAGTTTTAATAAACGTGTCAATATCAAATTGTGGGTATTCGGTAAGTCCGAACCGAACGATTACTACATTCCTTGAAGGAATTATAAATATGTACTGTCCCTGAAAGCCGTTGCATGAAAACATGTCTTTTGGAAGACTGGGATATTTACCCTCTGTATTTAACCAGAAATGCGCCCCATATTCACCCATTGATCCGTTGGTAGGCTTTGCAGAATATCTTATCCAGGATTCTTTCAGAACTTGCTCATTATTCCAGTTCTTATTATTCAAATACAACAAGCAAAATTTGGCCCAGTCGCGTGGAGTTGCCCATGCATAGGAGGAACCGACAAAGTTTCCTTTCAGGTCTGGTTCAATGGTCATGGAGTTCATTCCAATTTTATCTATGAGTTCCCTGTACCAGAAGTCAATATACTCCTGGTGGGTTTCAAATTGCTCCCTAATAAATCGAGATAACAGATTTGTTGTTCCTGAAGAGTAATTCCAGCTGTGATCCGGTTTGCCTGTCATTGGTTTATTCAGTTTTACTTTCGGCATATCGCTTTCTATGAACAACATTTTGTTGACATCGGAAAGAGAATTATAGTCCTCTTCCCATTCAAGTCCGCTGTTCATTTGTAATAAATTATTCAGGGTGATCTTTGAACGTTCATTATTCTCCCATTCTTTGAATAGGTTGTCCAGGTCCGTGGAAATCTTTCCCTGTCTTTCCAGCACCCCTAAAATAGCATTCGTAATACTCTTTGTCATGGACCACCCCAGCAGTTTGGAGTCTTTTGAAAATCCCGGTGCGTATTTTTCCGAAATCAGGTGATCATTGTGCAACACCAGAACAGCACGTGTTTTTTTGGTGTTTTCTCCTTCCTTATCAAAAGCCTTATCAATTACGGCTTGCAGTGCCTCGTAGTCTACATTGGGATCATGGCAGTCTGCGGGTTCATTGTTCCCATAGGGATAAGGTAAATTTCCCGCAGAAAGAATTCTCTCAGGCCGGGGAATCTACAGAATGGTTTCAGATTTTTCCGGTAATAATATGCTCCCGATTCCATCTTTGTAAATAGCTGTTCTTTTTTTTAATCCCAGGATGGATGATGAAACCGACTTTTCTTCCTTGTTAATCTCATTTTTAGCATAGAATACAGGTAAGAAATTATTGTCTCCGGCTTCAATGGATTTGAGATCAAGGCCTGCTTCAAAAGTACAGGAGCATACATTTTTTGCAGCAAAACCGGCAAGGATGTTCAATTTTGGATAATTTCTGTAAAAAAAATATGCTAATGAAGGAAAGCCTACTAAAAGGCCATACTTTAATTTATTGTTCATGAGTGGACCTTATGGTGCAAAAAAAAATAAGAAATTTTTTTTCCGGTGCAGAAAGAATAATTACCCGTTCTGTGAACCTAAAGAAAATCCTTAGTAGCTTTGTCTCATTTTACAAAACATAATTTAGAGATTTTCAGTTGTTCATCCAGCAGATGTCATGGAATGGAGAGGAAAAAACATCAGCTGAATGCTTTTGTACATTTTTCTATATCAGAGCCTTCATTATTTTCTACTTTATATGTCTTTTACTGTCCATTCAAAAAATATCATTATAATTGTAAATGTTCGATTTCCGTTTAAAAGTTTTTAATACCGTGGCCAGGAGGCTTAGTTTTACTAAGGCCGCTGAAGAACTACTAATATCCCAGCCCGCGGTTACGAAGCATATAAAGGAACTGGAAAACCAGTTTAATTTGGCACTTTTCGATAGGAGGGGCAACAAAGTATTACTTTCTCCTGCGGGAGAAGTATTGTTGAAACATACTGAAGGTATACAGGAAATCTACAGGCAGATTGAGTTTGATTTAAATCAACTCAATCATACTTTTAAGGGTGTGCTACATGTGGGATCGAGTACATCCATCACACAATATATTTTGCCTCCTTTACTCGCCCGGTTTCACAAAATGCACCAGGAGGTAAAAGTAGAACTGTTTAGTGGAAATTCTGAACAGATAGAGCAGGCGCTGCTGAATAAGAAAATCGAAGTTGGCGTGATCGAAGGGAAATCCAAACGCCGTGAAATTCATTACACTCCGTTTCTTAAAGATGAAATCGTACTGGTATGCAGCAGTAAGAATTCCCTGGCTAAAAAAGAAGAAATAAAACCGGAAGAACTAAAAAGAATACCTCTTCTTTTGAGAGAACCGGGCTCGGGAACTCTTGAAGTAACTGCCGATGCATTAAAACAAAAGGGGATTAGCCTGGCTGATCTAAAGGTTGAAATGCAGCTGGGAAGCACTGAAGCTATTAAATCTTACCTCCAGCATTCAGATTGCATGACCTTTCTATCTTTACATGCGATCCTGAAAGAGTTGGAAAACGGAAGTCTCAAAATAATCGAAATCAAAAGGCTACCCATCCATCGTAACTTTTACTTCATTACTCCTCAGGGACCGCAAGGTGGCTTACCGGCGCTATTAATACAATTTCTAAGCAGAAACCATAGTTTGTGATTATTAAAGATGTCACGTAAGCAGATATTTCAAACGGGATTAAATAGCAGACGGCTTGGCTCATAACATAGTATTAAATAGCCTGTTGGGTGAATAGATTCCCTTTTTCAGACTCTGTTTCCTGATTCTCCTTTTTATAAAACTTTTTAGATCATTACTATAACTTGCGGTTATCGTAAATTAATATTTGCAATTGGCGATTCGTCTGGTTTCAAACTATTTTTGTGCTATCAAAAGCGATAAATCCAGTTAGTGGAATCTGTTTTTGGTTATAATTGAAGTAAAAAATGGATTTAAAGAAAGGAATTGAAAGAGGACCGTTTAATGACGGGCAGGCGAAAAAATTAAATGAAGCTTTGAGTGGACTGGATTCCAGTCAGCTTCAGTGGTTGAGCGGATATTTCTCGGGTCTCAACCAGGAATCTCTTGTGACTATGGCTACGCCTGATCAGCACGATACTACCTCTCAAAACAAAGTTCAAAAGCTGGATATTTTGTTCGGTAGCCATACGGGAAATAGTGAGAGTATAGCATTTAACCTCGCTGCAAATGCGCAGGACAAGGGTATAGAAGCAAAAGTTTCGGATATGGCTTCCTTCAAAACCAGAAATCTTAAGAAAATAACCAATCTTGCTGTTATAGTAAGCACGCACGGATTAGGAGAACCTCCTGTACAGGCCGAGGATCTATATAATTTCCTGCACAGTAAAAAAGCACCGGATCTTTCTCATGTAAAATTTTCTGTACTGGCTCTTGGCGACAGCAGTTATGTAGATTATTGCCAGACAGGGAAAGATTTTGATGCGGCGCTGGAAAAACATGGGGCTCAGCGCATTAGTTCCCGTCAGGACTGTGATGTGGATTATGAAGATGAAGCAGAGGCGTGGCAGAAGACTTTTCTCCAGGCGATTTCAAAAACTTCGAATGGAGGATCACCTGCGGTTGAGGTACAAAGTCATACTACTGCTCCGGTTAATGGGTCAAGATATTCCAGAAAAAATCCTTTTGAAGCTATCATTCTGGAAAAGATAAAGCTTAATGGGCGGGGATCATCCAAAGAAACCATTCATTTGGAGCTCGATTTGAAAGGTTCTGGTTTGCAATATGAACCGGGGGACGCACTGGGGGTTTATGGGGCAAATCCGCCCTCCCTTATAGAGCAGGTTTTAAGCATTACAAACCTTTCTGGTGATGAGCAGGTAGAAAGCCATAAAGGTAAAAAAAGTCTAATGGAAGCCCTCACTTATGATTATGAATTAACCCCACTCTCCAGGGTAAACTTATCAAAATACGGGGAAGTTACGGGGAGCACTAAGCTCAAAGAGATCCTCTCAGACAATATGAAAATCCTGGAATATTTGCCGGGGCGTGATTTTCTGGATTTACTGAAAGAGGAGCCTCATAAATTTGAACCAAACGAATTGCTTTCAGTATTGAGAAAAAATACACCTCGTATGTACTCTATAGCTTCTTCACAGGATGCAGTGGAAGATGAAGTGCACCTGCTTGTTTCGGTAGTGAGGTATTCGGCATTTGGCAGAAATAAAGAAGGACATTGCTCTGCTACTCTGGCCGACAGGCTTCAGATAGATGACAAAGTAAAAGTTTTTGTGGATAAAAACAGCAGGTTTAAACTTCCCACCGACCCTGAGGCCCCGGTAATTATGGTAGGTCCCGGCACAGGAGTGGCTCCTTTCCGGGCCTTTATGCAGCAGCGTGAGGTTTCGGAGAAAAAAGGGCAATCCTGGTTGTTTTTTGGAGATCGTAATTTCACCACCGATTTTCTTTATCAAACGGAATGGCAGCAGTATCTTAAAGAAGGTGTGCTTACAAAAGCAGATGTTGCTTTTTCCAGGGATTACGAACAAAAAACATATGTGCAGCACAGGATGTTGGAGAATGGGAAAGAGCTTTATGACTGGCTGGAAAAAGGAGCCCATTTCTATGTGTGTGGTGATGCCAAAAAAATGGCAAAAGATGTGGATGTGGCCTTAAGGGATATCATTCAGCAGCAGGGAGGGGTAACACCCGAAAAAGCGGAGGAATATGTGAAGTATCTTCAGGTATCCAAACGCTACCAATCAGATGTTTATTAGATTTAATTTTGTAGTCAGGAAATTCTGCAGTGCTAAATGCGGTTAAAAGTAGCCATCCTGGTTCAGTTTGAAAAGAAAAGAAAGAAAAGAATATATCTTACAGAAAAGAAGCAATTATATGGACGAGCGATTAGAAAATCAGAACTTATCTGAAGATGAACATATAAAGAATAAAAGCGATTTCCTGCGGGGAACCATTAAGGAGAGCTTAAACAATCCATTGACAGGTGCTCTGGATCCTGATGATATAAAACTTATTAAATATCATGGGTCATACCAGCAGTATGACCGAGATCTCGATAGTGAGCGTAAAATGCAGAAACTGGAGCCTTTATATCAGTTTATGGTTAGAGTAAGAGCCGCGGGAGGAATTACCAGCCCTCAACAATGGATCGCTCTGGATGAACTATCAGATAAGTATGGCAATGGCACGATGAAATTAACCACCAGACAGTCGTTTCAGTTTCATGGGATTTTAAAACGCGATCTTAAGTTAACAATTCAGGCTATAAATGAGACTTTATTAAGCACTCTTGCAACCTGCGGTGACGTCAACAGGAACGTGATGTGCAACCCTAATCCTTATCAAAGTGAGATCCATGAAGAGGTATATAAACTGGCTGCCGAGATAAGTGATTACTTTCTTCCTAAAACCACCGCTTATCATGAGATCTGGTTGAATAAGGAAAAGGTGGCAGGAGCAACGGATGTAGAACCTTTATATACGGAACATTACCTGCCCCGGAAATTCAAAATTGCCCTGGCAATTCCTCCAAATAATGATATTGATGTTTTTGCCAATGATATTGGCCTTATCGCTGTTGAAGAAAATAATCGATTGAAAGGCTTCAACTTTTGTGTAGGCGGCGGTCTTGGAAGTACTTTTGGCGAGAAAGCTACCTATCCCCGCCTCGCAGATATAATAGGCTTCGTTGAAAAAAACAAAGTTATTGAGGTTGCCGAGACGGTTATTGCCATTCAGAGAGATTTTGGTAACCGGCAGGACAGGAAAAATGCCAGGTTCAAATACACTATTGATAAAAGGGGGCTGGAATGGTTCGTAAATGAACTACATACCCGGCTGGGTTGGGAAATTGAAAGTTCCCGCCCATATAATTTCACCACAAATGGAGATGAGTATGGGTGGGTGAAAGGAACAAATGGTAAATGGTTTTACACCTTATTTGTGGAACACGGCAGGGTAAAAGATGAAGAAGGATATCAGCTTAAAACGGCATTAAGGGAACTGGCCGGAGTGCTTCAGGGAGATTTTCGCCTTACCGGAAATCAAAATCTTATTATTACCAATGTAGAAGAGAAAGATAAAGAAGCCATTGAAAGCATTTTATTAGAAAAAGGAGTTTTCAATAATCCGAAGCACACCGGGCTCCGTAAGAATTCTATGGCCTGTGTTGCGCTTAATACCTGCGGGCTCGCTTTTGCAGAAGCTGAACGTTATTTACCGTCACTAATAGATAAAATGGATGAAATCATGAGGAAAAATGGCCTTGAAGATGATGAAATTAATATTCGGATGACAGGCTGTCCTAATAATTGTGCACGATCATCTCTGGGAGAGATAGGTTTTGTTGGTCGTGCTATTGGGAGGTATAATATGTATATGGGCGCAAGCCATAACGGTGACCGTTTAAATACCTTATACAAAGAAATGCTTTCGGAAGAGGCCATCCTTGAAGAAATTGAACCCATCATTTCAGCTTACTCAAAAGAGAGAGAAGAAGGAGAGCATTTTGGTGATTTTGTGATCAGAAAAAATATAGTGGAAATAACAGACCGTCCTGTAAAAGTATTGTCGTAAAAGATAATTTAGTTCTTGATGTCAAATTATTAGGAGATTTGATTTTGGGAGAGTAAAAGGTAATTAACCCGCTTTGAACTGAACTGGTTTGGCTGTAAGATGACATTCATCCGAAGGTAAAGATTATAAATTCTTCAAAAGAACTCTCAAATTTAATCGAAAAAGTGCATGCCGTTTTTCTGTTAATAAGAAAGGCAGGACGGTGTCGCTGCGATATTCACAACTCAGGAACTGCTCTAAAGGCCATTGATTACCAAAGAACTACCTCGACTTGTATGATTGAAATTTGATTACAGATTTTCCTCTTTTACCTCTTCTTTTTTGTTATTTTTTTCTAGGACATGACCAGGTACGTGACGTAAATTATGTACAATATCAGAAAAAGGAAACCCTCCCATCGTTCCACTTTTCTTCCTCTTCCGGTAAAAACAAAAATAAAAAGCAGTAAGCTGGCAGCAATATTTACAAAAATATCTATGAAAGAACTTTCCTGGAGTAGTACAGGCGTGATGGTAGTTGAAACTCCCAAAATAAAAAAGATATTGAAGATATTAGATCCTACTACGTTCCCAAGTGCAATATCCACGTTCTTTTTTCTTACTGCGACAATCGAGGTAGCAAGCTCCGGTAATGAAGTCCCTACAGAGATTACGGTAAGACCTATAACTCTTTCAGATAAACCAATTACCTGAGCAATGGCCACAGCACTGTCTACGATGAGTCTTCCGCCCAGTATAAGTCCCACAAGTCCCAAAACAATAAAAAGCACAGACTTTCCCCTGGAGTAATCTTTTATTTCCATTTTTTCTTCGGTTCCCCCAGTTTTTGCAACCATCAGATTATAGACGAGGAAAATGGAAAAGAATAGGAGCAGCACGATTCCCTCAGACCTTGAGACGAGGTTGATTGGGGAATTATTCAACCAGACGTCTGCACCCACTACGAGTACGCAAAGGGCGGCAAGCAAACTCAGCGGAATTTCCAGCCAGGTTGTACTGGATTTTACGGTGAGGGGATAGATGATTGCCGAAATTCCCAGAATTCCCAGAATATTAAAAATATTACTTCCCAATACATTTCCCATTACTACTGCTGTACTTCCGGTCACTGCCGCCATTAGATTCACTACAAGTTCGGGTGCAGAGGTGCCAAAAGCAACAATGGTAAGACCGATAACAATATTTGGAATTCCCAATTTAACAGCAATGCTGGAGGCAGCGTCAACAAGTTTATTTGCACCAAAAATGAGTGCAGCAAATCCTGCCAGTAATAATAAAATATTTATGACCATTATTAGTAGAATAAGAAATAAATATACAATTCCCTGATCATTTATCTTCAAGAGAAAGAGCCGATTAAAAAAGAGTGCAAAATGGCTTAAACAAATGCATTTGAGGTGGTTTTTGCAATGCTGTTGACGGTTATCCTGAAATAAAAGTAGAGCAACATATATCGTAGACTCTTACTTTGTGTTAATCGTAATGGCTTAAGTGTAAAGGTTTATTTAAAAGCTCATAGAAAGGTAAATTTATGTTTTTAGAGCAGCTTTGACCTCCGCCTGACTTATGAACCGGTCAAAAGTAGTCGTCATAAAGATCCTTTAATCATTCGGTGAAACGTTTTTTATATAATTTATCTATCTTTATGGGGTTATTTACTTCTTGTCTTCTTATTTTTATCCACTATACCATAGAGACAAACATAGTCTGGATAAGAATCTATAAATCATATAGTCATGAGACAAAAGTTTATTATAGTCGTTTTGGTGTTATTGGTACAAACGCTGACGGCACAAAACGATTTGGAATTGAAGAATAATGAATGGGAGCTGTCTTTTGAAGATTCAGGCACAAATACAAACCTCGACTGGGAGGATAATTGGTTCCTGGATGGGAATGATTCCAGAATAGAATATACAGATGGAGGTTTACTTTTGAGGCAGGTGACGACATAAATGAACATTCCACTCATGCCGTTCTCTGGACTCAAAAGAGCTTTGCCGGGGATGTGAAAATAGAATATGAATTTACACGCCAGGACACCATAGGTAATTCGGTGGCAATCCTTTATATATTAGCAGAAGGAAGAGACGACTTGCCTTTTCAGAAAGATATTTATAAATGGCGTAACTTAAGAATGGTGCCCTACATGTATATTTACTGGTGGGGAATGAAAACTATACATGTGAGTTACGCAACTCTTACCATTGAGGAGGATAACTGGATCAGGGTTAGAAGATATCCTGTTCATCCAGGTTCTAAAACATTCGATCAAACATTAGTGCCACCATCCATTAGTGGGGAAGATTTATTTAAGACTGACGTTTCCTATCATCTTACATTTACCAAACAAGGAGATACGCTCACCTTTGAAATAGAGGGTGATAATAAAACCAGGACATTCAAATGGAAGAATGATGAACTTGGCTCAATATCCAGTGGGCGTATTGGCCTCAGACAAAAACTGACCCGAAGTTCTCTTTATAAAAATTTCAAGATCTATACTAAAAGCACCAAATAATTATTTCAGAAAGACAAGGAAGGCCTATACAAGAAGAAGGAAATGAAAATTCATATACTATTGTGATAAAAAAAGTGCTCAGGGCTGTTGCTTGATGAAACAATAACCCTGAAGCCTAACTTAAGCGCAAGAAACCCTCACATTATGGGTATGCCCGGCATCAGATGTTGAAATAGCTGTAATCTGATTGTTGCCTTGTAAGATCTCAAACTGACTTTCTGAAATTATTACCTCATGAATATGCCCATCCCCTTGACTCAGGGTGTAGGTTTTTTGAGTTCCTGCAGCAACATCTTCCTTAGAAACCGAAAGGCTATGGCCATGATTGGAACTTATTGAGATGGCTGTACCATTCTCCAGGCAATTGGGACCATTTGATCCCTGATCATCATCCGTGCTAGGATTTGAATTGTCATCCGAGCTTGAGCAACTCAATAATGTCACAGTGGGTATCCCTATTAAGATCCCTGCTGAGGTTTTCCTGATAAAGGTTTTTCTGTCCATGACTGAAATATTTAAAATTAATAATTGATTTTTATGCAATAATATTAATATCCCTTTTTACCCTGGTTGTCTTTAGGACCCAGGTAGAAATTCCTTGAAATAGAAAATCCGAATCGTACTCCCCCGTCTTCCCATGAGCTTTGCGTGTGAGGAATAAAATTGTTCTCAGTTATATAGCGGGCATTCTGAAAATTCAGGCTGAAGACATGCCCTCCTGTTTCGATCTCCAATCCAATTCCTAAAGGATTATAGGATTGGGGACTAAGTTCCCCCGGGCGGTCCAGACCATTTGCTAAAGTATAATCTACAATAAGGGAAAGTCGTTTGGTGAATTTAAAACGCCCACCCATTCCCAGGACAAAAAAACTGGCTTTATCATTGACATCTTCAACTTGTAGCGATGGCCTTATCAAATATCCCGGGTTAAGCATTAAGGATAATGAAGGGGAAAATTTTCTGGCAAGAATCACCTGTAAAAAATGTGAAATTTTATCGCTCTCTTTCGGAAACTCATTGTCAAAGCTTTCTTTTCTCGTAATCCAACTGCTTTGGCCAAAAAGAGTGACGGAAACAAGCATTTCTTTTTCCAGTTGCTGAATAAGGCGGTATTTTCCCTGGATGTTGTAAGTCTCATTAAATCTACTCCGACCAATTCCCACTGAAAGATCATCGCTGATTCCATAATCGAAACCTAAATGAATGTCTGTGGCGTAATCCAGGCCAAACAAGGTGCGGGAACCACCGGAGATATCACCAAACCTGTGACCTACCCAAAAAATTAATTCCTGTTTTTTTTGAGTTTCGTTTGTTTGCAGTAAAACCAGTTTCGGACTTTTAAATGTTGCAAACACCGGTTCATTACCTGTGCCGGAATCCATACTTTGCATTATGGAATCAATGTCCTGTCCGGATAAACCAGAAAAGGATAAAATCAAACAGAAAGTGAGCAAGATCTTCATTTTTTACATTTTAGTGTAATTAGCATTTATCTCTACCCGAACCACTTCAGCAATGTTTCTCCAGAGTATTTTAGGTATTTCTATGTCGTGGTCTTCACAGGCCACATCAAATATGCTTGTTAGATTGATTTGTTTATTTTGAATATTAACTGTAGCCGGGATTTCCCTGTTTTTTTCAATCCCGTGAATCTCCATAATTCCTGTAAGCGTTACAGGAAACTCGCCATTTTTTGAAAAATCAATATCTTCCTCAATGTTTCCTTTAAAACTGGCAAAGGGATATTTATGACTTTCCATAAAATTTTCATTGAAATGTTCTTGCATCTTTGCTTTGCGAAACTGAAAACTCCTTATGGATACCCGAAATGAAATTTCATTTGTTACAGCACTTAATACTGAGATCCCTTTCCTTGAAACCGCGTGTATATCTTCTATTGGTGCTGAGGATAAAAATTCTATTTCGGCCCCGGTAGATTTATATAGCCCCTGAGTCATACCTGGAAAAGGTACTACCAGCAATATGAAAAACAGCACTATTTTAATTTTCCTACTCATTGCAATTTGCTTAGGATTATTATGATCTTTTGCGAAAATTTTGTTTCCAGTTATCCAATTTAATATTCATTCTATTTAAGGTTTCCGAGAGTGGTAAATTGGACAGAAATCCTGCTTTATGATCTTCATTTTTATTTTGTTTCATATGTTTTAACACGTTTTCTACTATTCGGTTGCAGTAAATCAAATTGAAATCGAAAATCTCTTCGGGGGAGTACATCTTTTCAATCTCTTTGCGCAACAGACCTTTTGCCCGGTTCAACCGAACCTTCACATTGGATTCTGTAATATTTAAGGCTTCAGATGTTTCCCTGGTGCTCATCCCGTTAAGTTCACGTAGGGCAAAAACCATCCTGTAATCCTCAGAAATACGGACTATGGCAGTTTCCAGAACATGTTTTAATTCATTATTCATGACGGTTTTGTCTGTATTGGAATGGCTGTAAGTAAACATAGGAGTACCATTAGTTTTTTCCAATACATCGGAGGGGAATTCATTTTTAAAACTGAATTTTTGTTTTCTATGGTAACAATGATTTAGCATTATTTTTACCAGCCAGGTTTTTAAAGAGGAGCGCTTCTCAAATTTCGCAAGCCCGGTATACGCACTAATAAAAGCATCTTGCATGAGGTCTTCTGTGTCGGGTTGATTAAATCCGTAACTTCGCCCTACTTTAAATAAATACGGATTGTACCTGCGAATAATTAATTCATACAATGCCGTTTCGCCACTCAAGATTCTAGATACGATCTCTAAATCATTTAATTGTTCCAGTTGTTGTAGTCTAGTAATTTTTGTAAAATTAAGGTTTCAACCTCTTCACGTCATTACCAGGTATAACAGGTAGAATGGTGAAGGTTTAATAGGAAGATAGAAAAACTCCCTTACCTTCCTAAGTCATCAATTTTCGGAACCGGTTAAAGACTTCTTTGTTTTTTCCAAAAAAGGCGATTTTTTTATTACAATGAACTTTCGAAAAAATTCCTTCAGTTTTTTATTCCTTGTTCGGAGGCACTCTATATATAGAGTGCCTGAAGTTATTTAAAGTTACAGAATTTTATTTTATTTTTTTGTAAATAGTTGAAAATAAAGTTTTTAGATCGTGTGCTAAGAAAGATTTCGATGCCCTCAGATTCACTACTATCGCCAATTTATTACTTCCCGAAGTACTCATTACTTATTTTGATTTAACCATGCACGAGATCAAAGAAGAAGAGCTTCACTTTTATTTTACGGAACTAAACAAAGTC
>JAGXII010000056.1 GCA_024635735.1 Christiangramia sp.
GAATTATCAAACGAAGGCATGTCAAAAGGAGCACTAATATCTGTTGAAAGTGAATATCCCAGACAATTTTCAAGATGCCGGTTTTCAGTTTTCAGTTTTACAGATTGATCCTGAATGATCTTTAAAGCTTCTTCGATTGTAACCATTAACCTCCTATTGATATCATTGACCTGTTCTTTTCGTAATGCTCGGGATCCATTTTCACATCCATACCGTCCCGGGAATATTTCTTGGTTTTGATCGCGTTAATTATAATAGTATCCATTTCCTCTCCGTTTCGAAGCGGTGTAAGCAGATCGGTTTCGGAATTAGCAAAAAGGCAGTTCTTCATTTTCCCGTCGGCCGTAACCCTTATTCTATTGCACTCAGAACAGAACGGATTGGTAATCGTACTCACGATCGCGAAACTTCCTGTATGTCCTTTCACCTTAAAATTATTAGATGTGCTGTGCTTCGGGTTTTTCAGCTCCTCAACTTTCCCGAACTTTTCTGAAACTATTTCCAGAATTTCCTGTTCTGAAACGCCCTTGCTCCAGTCCCATTTATTTCCTTTAAAAGGCATAAATTCAATGAATTTAACCGTCAGATTCTTATGTCTCGTCAGCTCAATAAAATCATTGATCTCCTTGTCATTGACATCTTTGATCAAAACAATATTCAGCTTCACTTCCATATCCATTTCCAAAGCTGTTTGAATATTCTTCCAGATTCGATCAAAATAATCCCGCTTGGTGATAAAAACCGACTTCGCCTTATCCAAAGTATCCAGGCTCAGGTTGATTTTTTTTAAGCCTATTTTCTGAAAAAGATCGAGGTATTTATCCAGCATGATCCCGTTGGTAGTAATCTTTAAAGTTACGCCCAGTTTTGCGAGTTCTTCTACCAGGTAGCCGAAATTCTTACGCACCAAAGGCTCACCGCCGGTAAGCCGAATCGTATCCACTCCAAGATCACGGAAAGTCCTGGCCAGATCAATGATCTCTTCAAGGCTCATGATATTGGATTTCTCCATGAGTTCAATACCTTCCTCCGGCATGCAGTAAAAACAACGAAGATTGCACCTGTCCGTCAGGGATATCCTTAGATAGGTATGCGGCCGACCAAAATTATCTACTATTTTCTTCTTTTCTTCAATCATGTCTTTTTCCTTCTATCACTTTAAAAACGTGCAATACATGCGGAAATATCGCATCCATGCATTCTGCTGCTCCCTTGGTTGATCCCGGCAACGCCAGCACCACTTTTCCGTCCATTATTCCTGCTACAGACCTTGATAACATCGCATATGGCATACGCTGCTGACCATAATTTCTCATTTGCTCCTCTACCCCTTTCAACTTTAGATCCAGCAAGGTTTCTATTGTTTCCGGGGTTACATCACGTGGACCAACTCCCGTTCCTCCGGTGAAAATGACCATATCTGTGCTGGCATTTTTCAAAGCTGACCTTATTTCTTCGGCTTCATCGGGAATAATACTAATTTCAGATTCAATTCCCTGCTCTTTCAGTTTTGAAGCGATCGCTTTTCCGGCTTTATCTTCTCCCTGTCCTTTTGAAATAGTATCTGAACACACCACAATTAGGGCATTAAGACCTTCTGAATTGACATTAAAAGATGATTTTCCACCTTTTTTATTCTGAAGCCTGATGGTCCTGATCTCCACATTCTTATCGATAGGTTTCAGCATGTCGTACATCGTTAGCGCTACAATACTGGCGCCGTGCATCGCCTCAACCTCAACTCCGGTCTTGTAGATCGTCTTGACAGTCACCGAAATCTGAATCTCGAGTCCGTTGATCTCATAGGCTATTCCGGTATATTCGATAGGCAGCGGATGGCAATCTGGCAACAGGTCTGGAGTTTTCTTCACTCCCAGTAATCCTGCCGCTTTAGCCATTTCGAAAACATTCCCTTTGGGAACCTTATTATCCCTGATCGCTTTAATCGTCTCTTCGCTGGAAGTCCGCACCATAGCAATGGCCGTAGCTTCCCGAAGCGTCGTTATCTTATGCGTTATATCAACCATCTATTTATTCACTTTCCATTGATGAGTTTCATCTTCGAAAATCTCTTTTCCGAAAATGGGCACATTGGCCTTGATTTCCTCTACAAAATAATTGCAGGCCTCTATGGCAATCTTCCTATGCGCCGAAGAAGTGAAAACAAAAAGGCAAATTTCCCCGGTTTTCACTTCGCCAAGACTATGATAAATATGTGCGCAGGTAATCTCAAATTTCGAAAATGCGGCTTCCCTGATCTCATGAAAAACATTTTCAGCCATAGCCTCATAAGCCGAATAATCTATCGCGCTTACAGTTTTACCATCAATTTCATCGGCTCGAATCTGACCCAGAAAAATACTATGCGCTCCAATATTTGTTTTGGACTGATGATTCGCAATTGAGTTCGCGATCTTTTCCGGCGGAATCGCGCCCTGAACGAATACTTTCTTTAGTTTTTTCTTATCCATCAATTATTGTTTCAACTATCGAACATTCGTCACCCTGAGCTTGACTCAGGGTCTCATTCGATGATATTTATATTCTTTTATTTCTAAAATAGAAATAGATGCTGAAGCAAGTTCAGCATGACGTGGTACTACCTGCCGTCACCCTGAACTTGTTTCAGAGTCTCTTCTTATTTTTCTATAATTTATTTTACAAACCATTATACAAATCCTTCATTTCCGGGTTAAAGTTTTTAATCAAATCGATTTTCCAGTCTCTTTTCCAGTTTTTCAGTTGTTTTTCTCTTCCAATTGCCTGTGTGATATCCAGGAAATCTTCAAAATATAGAAGATCCACAACTTTATATCGTTTCGTAAATATTGATCCAACTCCTTGTTTATGTTGCTCAATTCTATAATTCAAATTATTCGTCATACCGATATAGAGCACACTTCTAGACTGATTGGATAATATATACACAAAACTTTTTTTCATTTTCATAGATGCTGAAGCAAGACTTGTCCTTTCTCTTCAATTTCATTAGATGTTGAATCAAGTTCAACATGACGTGATACCTTCCTATCGTCACCCTGAGCTCGACTAAGGGTCTGATCATTACACTAACTCTTTTTAGATGCTGAATCAAGTTCAGCATGACGTGAGAACTTCCTTTCGTCACCCTGAGCTTGACTCAGGGTCTAATCATTGCACTAACTCCTTTTAGATGCTGAAACGAGTTCAGCATGACGGAAAATAACTGGTATACTTCATTCATCAATAATTGTTTCTACTCCTCCTTCAACGTTTATAAGATTATTGAATTCGAATTGTGTTTTTAATAAATCCACTACTTTTTTACTTCTTTTTCCCGACTGGCAAAAAACCAATACATCTTCCTGCTTCGGGATTTCTTCTAAACGATCTTCAATTTCGCTGAGCGGTATTTGAAGAACTTTTCCTGAATTGATCCTTGGTTGTTCAAATATTTCCCGAATATCCAGGTAAAACTTTGTCTCATCAGAAATTTTGCATTCTATCCTAACAGGAATGATTCCTTCATTTTTGATCTTTTCGATCTCCTCTACTCTCTTTGAAATAGCTAATAGCTGATCCTGTCCAGACAGAATATTAATCAGTTTTAATTTTCCTGAAAGCACATTGCCGGCACCAAGAATCATTTTTAAAACTTCAGCGGCCTGCATGGTTCCCAGAATCCCCGGGGTAACTCCAAGCACTCCGGTTGCTTCACAACTTATATTCTGCCTGGTGGTCTTCGGAAAAAGACATCGGTAAGAAGGTCCTTCCTGATAATTAAATACCGAAAGCTGGCCTTCATTCTTATAGATCGAAGCATAAACCCAGGGTTTTTCCGTTAGAATACAGGCATCATTTATGAGATATTTTGTTTCAAAATTATCGGTACCATCAAGGATGATATCGTAAAGTTGAAACAGGTTTTCTGCATTATCTATACTTAAAGGTTCCTCAAAAACATCAATTTCTACTTCTGAATTGATCTGTTGAAGTCTTAGTTTTGCCACAGCAGCTTTAGATTTTCCAGGATCTTCCTCTGTAAACAACAACTGCCGATGAAGATTTGAAAGAGAAACGCGATCGTGATCTATAAGCCCAACTCTACCAATCCCCGCGCCAACGAGATATTGCGCAGCAGGACAACCTAAACCACCGACCCCCACGATCAATACGCTGGCATTTCGAAGTTTTTCCTGCCCGGAAACTCCAACCTCATCTAATTTTATTTGTCGGTCGTATCTCATTAGCCTCCTGCGAAGGGTGGTAAAAATGCCACCTCATCGCCTTCGTTTAATTCTACTTTGCTATCTAAATTCTGGTTTACCGCCAGCTGAACCGATTCCGCATCAGAGATCTCATATTTTCGGACCTGCAGATCTTTAAGGTCTTTAGCCGATGTTCCTGAAGCAACTTCCAGAACCTCTTCGGTTCTACCCGCAGATTCGGCGATCATTCCAAAATATTTTACCGTCACTTTCATTCTTTCTCTAACTTCTTTAATAATTCCACATCTTCTTTTGTGTCCACATCAAAATTCCCTTTTTCAAATTTTACCGTCCGGAACTCAATTTTCTTATCAAGGATCAGTTTTTTGGCGCCGTGATCTCCTTTTAATTCTTTCAAAAATGGAAAAACAGATCGTGAAAAAATCGCCGGAACACCAACATCGCCGTCATATTCTGAAAAAGTCGTCTGACTATTCCCGGTTAATTGTTCCTTTATCAAGGCTTCAATTCGTTCCTCACTCACAAATGGCTGATCTGAAAGCAGGATAAGTAAATCCTCCAGATCTTTTTCTTTTTCCAAAGACCTCTCTAAACCTATCCTTATACTTGAAGCCATTCCTTCCTCCCAGTTTTTATTAAACAGGATTTCAAACTTTCTAGGTTCGATCTTATCTTTTATTTCTTCTGCTCCCGCACCAAGCACCAGAACTTCCGTTTCAAACTCAAAAGAATCTGCCACATCTAGAATATGTTGCAACATAGGTTTGCCTTTGAATTCCACCAATTGCTTAGGATACCCAAGCCGACTCGAGGAACCGGCAGCAAGAATCACAACTCCTATTTTCTTATTTTTGATCAAACTTTTTATCTAAATTATTATGTCATCCTGAATTTATTTCAGGATCTCATAAACTTACTATCAAACAAAATGAGAAGCTGAAACAAGTTCAGCTTGACGTTAATACTTTTTTAAAGCGGTTTTCCTTTTTTTCATGAATTGGTGTAGACTTCTCCTTTAGAGGTCTTGCACTTTTTCCTGCCAAAACCGATTGAATTTCAGATAAAATCGAAAGCCCGATCTCTGCCGGGGTTTCCGCTCCAATTTCCAGTCCTACCGGAGCATGGATCTTTTGCAGAATTTCATCATTTAATTCAAATCCTTCTTCCTTCAAATCATCCAGCATTCTCTGGTATTTTTTTAAAGGACCAAGGATTCCGATATAAGGTATCTTTTGCTCATTCAGCAACAGATTCAAAACCGCGAGATCGTAATTATAATTATGACTCATCAGCACAAAACAACTGCGGTGATCTATTTCGATATTTTTCAATGTTTCCTCAGGTTTCGAGACTATCACCTGGCAGGAACTGGTAAATCGCTCTTTATTCGCATGAGTTGGCCTGCCATCAGTAACGATCACATCCCAGCCGAGCAATTCAGACTGTTGTGCAAGGATCTGGGCATCATTCCCGGCTCCAACAATAATAAGTTTTACCGGAGGCTGATAATTCTGAATGAAAATATGACTCTTTCCTTTTTGAAATGATAGCTCCGCAAAAACTGAACGCTTATCCTTAAATACCCATTGAGATTGTTCAACAATTTGTTCCAATAATTCATGTTCCGGTTCCTTACCCCAAAAGTTTGATTTTTCATCAATGATCAGGAAAGTTCCAGACTTCTCTTTGTTTTTATCCAGATTAAACTGAACTGCAATTGTCAACGGATCCTTTTGAGCAATCACCTTTTTCAGCAATTCGCAGGGATTTATTTGGTCCTGATAATCTAAAGGTTCGAACAAAACCTGGATGATTCCATTGCAACCCAACTGGGCTCCAATTACCGCGTCATCTTCATCGCTGGTATCATATGTGATCAGCTTATTTTTTTGCTGGTGTAAGGCGTGCAAGGCCTTACGAAGCGCATCTCCTTCCAGGCATCCACCACTGATAGCTCCTGTGATATTCCCGAATTCATCTACCAGCATTCGGGCACCGGCTCTACGGTAAGAAGACCCTTCCACATGAACCACGGTAGCGAGAACACTTTGTGTCCCTCCACTTTTCAGAAGCTCATATTGCGCTATAATTGCATCCAGCTCTCTCATACCACTGCTCTTTTTAACTGGTTCGCGGTATTTTTTATTTCTTCAGCGGCGAATTCGATATCTGAATTCCTTGTATTTCTTCCCAAACTGATCCGTAAAGAAGATAACGCCCGTTCATCGCTTAGACCCATCGCTTTTAAAACGTGGGAAGGTTCAATAGTATTCGAAGTACATGCCGAACCGCGAGAAACCGCAAGAGTATTCAGTTTTCTAATCAGTTGATTGCCATCAATATTCTCAAAAGAGATATTGGTCGTATTTGGTAACCTGTCAGCAGCCATGGAATTGATCCTGCAAGCATTCGATACGAGTAAGAGTTCTTCCAGTTTATCTCGCAATTTTGATATTCTGATAGACTCAACCTCCATTTCATTAGTTGCTATTTCAGCAGCTTTTCCAAATCCTACGATTCCCGGAACATTCAATGTTCCAGGTCGCAGAGCTTTTTCCTGTCCGCCACCAAAAACCTGAGGTTCAATTTCAATCTTATTTTTTTTGTTGATATATAAGGCGCCAACGCCTTTTGGCCCATAGATCTTATGAGATGAAAAGATGGCCATATCAATATTCAGTTTTGAGAGATCAACAGGTATTTTACCCACAGCCTGGGTGACATCACTCATCAGTTTTGATCCTTTACTATGAACTATTCTTTCGATTTTGTTCATAGGATGAATTAAGCCTGTTTCATTATTTGCCAGCATCAGGCAAACCAGAATCGTTTCTGAAGTAATAGAACTTTCCAATTCGCTAAGATCAATATTCCCATCAGAATCTACATTTAGATAAGTGACTTCAAAACCTTCAGTTTCCAGAGCTTTTACCGTATCCAGAATAGCTTTATGCTCGGTTTTACAGGTGATAATATGCTTTCCTTTTGAGTTATTTCTTTTGCAATAACCAAATAAGGCCAGGTTCGCCGCCTCGGTGGCTCCTGAAGTAAAAGTGATCCCGGTTGGTTTACAGTTTATCAATCTGGCGATCTGTTCCCTGGAATTATCTATAGCTTCCTTGCTATCCCATCCAAAAACATGATCACTACTGGAATTCCCGAATTTATCGGTAAAATAAGGCAACATTGCATCCACCACTCGCCTGTCAACCGGTGTGGTTGCATTGTAATCCAGATATATTTTCTTTTTTGATGTCATTAATACTAGCGTTATGTATTTGCGTATATATCGCTAATTAAAATTTAAGCTCAGGATTATCCGTAAGCCTATAATTTTTATTTTAAAACTTTAATCAAATCGGTTTGCTGGTCAACAAGTTCATCGATTTTCTTCTGCAGACTTTCATACTCATTAATAATTTCCAAACCTACCGGAGTAACTTCAGCTCCTCCTCCATGCTGACCTCCTTTTTTCAGAATAACCAAAGGCACTTCAGCATGCTGATTCAACCTCTGAACCAGTTCCCAGGCTTTTCTATAAGACATATTCATTTGTCCCGCAGCCTTAGATAACGAACCTTCCTTATTAATTCGTTTTAAAAGTTCATTGGGACCAGGTCCATAAAACTTCTCTCCTTCATCCTCAACCCAAAATTTAACTTTGATCTTTTTCATATTTGAAAGGATCAGTTTAGGTTTTCAAATCGCTACCTGCATTTTTTAATTCATGAATAAATGGTTGTTTATAAAACCTTTTGCCGGTCGCCTTATAAAGAGCATTTGCCAAAGCTCCCTGAACAGGAGGAAATGGCGGTTCTCCAAGTCCGGTAGGATCAATTCCATTATCAACAAAATGAACATCTATTTTTTTAGGTGCCTGCTTGTGACGAATCAAATCATAAGTGTCAAAATTATTTTTCTGCGGGACACCATCTTTAAAGGTCATTTCACTATAAAGTGCATGGCCAATTCCATCGATGGTTCCACCTTCCACCATATTTGTGGCAGCATCGGGATTCACCACGATTCCGCAGTCAACAGCACAGGTAACTTTATCTATAATTGGATCATTGCCCTTGATAGACATATCCAGGATCTGAGCGACATAAGAGTTATGGCAGTAATAAGCAGAAACACCACGACTTAAATTAGAATTTCCCTTATCCCAGCCTGATTTATCCCTGGCAATCTTCAATACGCCAGCATATCTGGCCGCATCATAATCATTATCTTTTCCTACCGGGTCAGTCTCGGCACGCTTAAGCATATCCAATCTAAACTGAATAGGATCTTTACCCATTTCCTCTGACAGTTCATCTAAAAATGACTGTTCAGCTCCAGCAATGAAATTAGAACGCGGAGCTCTGAATGCCCCGGTTGAAATATTTGATTCAAGACTCCAGCTTTCTGCGAGATAATTATCTACGGCACCTGCCGGAAAACGATTAGCGAAAAGCGGACTTTCCGGAATTCCACCGGCATTCACATGAAAAGCAGTAAGCTTATTGTTCGCATCCAGCGCAGCACGATATTTTATATGATAAGCCGGGCGATATACACCATTGGTCATATCATCTTCACGGGAATAAACAAGTTTGATTGGTTTTCCCATTTTCTGAGAGATCACAGCAGCTTCTACCAGGAAGTGACCATAAAGCCTACGTCCAAAACCGCCTCCCATTCTCGTCATCTGTATATCAATATTTTCAAGATCGAAGCCAAGGCGTTTATTTACACTTTTTTCACCATATTCCGGAGTTTGAATAGGTCCTAATAAGACAGCCTTGTCATCTGTTACATCAGCGAAAAAGTTCATCGGCTCCATGCAATTATGCGCCAGGAACGGGCAGGTATAAGAACGTTCGATTACCCGGGCTGCATTTTTAAATGCCTTCTCGGGATCACCATCTTTCCTTACCACTTCTGAATTTTTCGAGCCTACTTCGGCCATTAGAGTATTGTGAATATCACTACTTTCAAGTCCGCTGGCACCAGCCATTCCGGCCGATTTCTCCAAAATTTGAATCTGTTTGGTCAATTCGGGATTCAGATCCCACTCCACCTTTAGTTCTTTTTTAGCCTGCATTACCTGCCAGGTAGATTCACCCACAACAACCACCAGTTTTGAGAAGGCAGCCACATCACTCCATTCTTTCTCCATATCTTCCGGATAGGTGTCTATGGTAAAAACATCAGTGATTCCGGGCATTTCTTTAACCTTTTCAGCATCCATAGATTTGAATTGCATTCCGAAGGCCGGTGGCTGTACCACCATCGCGATAAGCATTTCGTCTTTATAGGTGTCCAGACCATAAAGAGGCTGACCTGTCACAATTTTCTTAGCATCTACATTTTTCCTGGAGGTACCAATTATTTTGAAATTATCATTATCCTTTAATTCTACTTCTTCCGGAACTTCAACCTGAGCGGCAGCTTTAGCGATTTCGCCATAACCTATAGTACGATCGCTGCCTTTATGTTTTATTACTCCTTTTTCAACAGTAAGTTCAGAAACCGGAACCTCCCATTGATCTGCCGCAGCAGTAAGTAGCATTTTTCTTGCAGTTGCCCCGGCTGTTCTCAAAGACTCCCATCCCTGGCGGATAGACTGACTCCCACCGGCAAGCTGTCTTGTGAAAACATCAGTATTTAAAGGCGCTTGTTCTACAATTACATTATTCCAGTCTACATCAAGTTCTTCTGCCACAATCATCGGCATGGAAGTTTTTACGTTTTGACCAATTTCCGGATTTGGAGAATAAATAGTAACAATACCATTATCTCCAATTTTTAAATAACCGTTCAGTTCAAACCACTCATCAGGCATTTGCATTGCCATTTCTTCCGAACCTTCTTCAGTAGCTCTTTTACATGCCAGCCAGTTAAAACCAATGATAAGTCCGCCACTGGCAAAAGAAACACTTTTGATAAAGGATCTTCTGCCTATTCCTGTTTTTACTTTACTCATTTTACTCGATTTTAATTAAACTGAAGATTATGATAATTGTGAATCTGAAGCCGTTTTAATGGCAGCCTTTATTCTTGTATAGGTTCCGCAACGGCAAATATTACCGTTCATGGCATTTTCAATTTCTTCATCACTGGGACTCGGATTACGTTTTAGCAATGCCGAAGCAGTCATGATCTGACCAGCCTGGCAATA
>JAGXII010000007.1 GCA_024635735.1 Christiangramia sp.
CCAGTTATGTCATGATTTTCATTAAATTCATTTACTTCCTTAAATAAATTAGCTACATCTTTTTTATTAAGATTAGGATCAGCGGTGCTTACATAGGAAATAGCATGTCTCATAACATAACTAATTTTTACAATTTCGCTTAAATTTACGTTTTTTTTAAACGAATAAAAAAGAGAATCTACTTTTAGTAACAGCAATAAGCACTTCGAAGATAGGGCAATACCTCAGTGGATTTATTAAACAATTTAAATAAAAAATCCCCCCTTCGCTTTTTTAATAAAAAGCTTTGGAGGGCGTAGGTGGAGTCGGAGGAATTGAACCACCAGTTCAAAAAAAGATTGAGGGTAGTGCAGAAATTAATAGTCCGGGTAGTTCAGAAACTGCACCCAATAATACTATTATTAATAATACTAACTATAATAGCTGTTCCGAGAGGGATTTTTTAGAAGACTGGAATAAATACAGAAAAGAGCATCTTAAAAAACCTTCCTACCTGAATAAACTTTCCCGGGACGAAAGAGAATACCTGGATGATCTTCTTACGGATTATTCAAGAGAGGATATTAAGCGTGGCTTAATCGGCCTTTTTAAACAGAGGAAGATGCCGAATGGAAATACAACCATGCAAAGTAGTCCAAAGCACTTTTTGAGTCATTTCAATCCTTATTTCACAGCTTACCACGATAAGAATAGCAGCCTTTATGGTCAAGATAAACCAGAAATACTTTAAGACATGAGTTTAATACCCCAAATAGACTTGAACAAGAACCAGGTTTCTGCTTCGAATTATAGCGAAATCTTCAATAAATGTTTTGTAAACTTAGATGAGGAACTTTTACTGCCTCCCACAGCTTTAGGAATAGGGTATCACGATTATAAAGGTCAGCAATATCTTAACAATACCTTTTCATACGGTGAATTCAGTGCCATCGTTGCAGCCAGTAAAACAAAAAAGACATTTTTCAAATCTGCACTTGTAGCTGCTTATATTGGAGGAAGAACGTCAGATTACTTTCCTGAGTTTGTAAGTCGTCGAGAAGGAGAACCATTCATTATAGATATAGATACGGAGCAGGGCACTTACTATGCGCAAAGAGCCTTTAGACGCGTAGCTGAGATGGTCGGAGAGTCCTATCCAAATTATCTGCCTTTTGGAGTTGAAGAGTTAAATGATGTTGAAATAATTGATTTTATTGACGGGCTGCTTCAGGATCCAAAGTACAAGGGTAAAATCAGATGGATGAGTATTGACGGGGTTGCAGATCTCATCGATAACACCAATGATATTGAAAAATCCGTCAAGGTGGCTCAAAAATTAAAAAAGTGGCGGAGGGAAAACAATATGCATATTAACACTGTTATCCATCGTAATAGCACTACAGATAAGGCTACTGGACATCTCGGTAGTTTTATACAGAAGAAAGCAGAAACCGTTATTCTTTTAAAGGATACAGATGAGGATCCGAGGAAAAAGAATACCCCAATTGAGGTGATTCAAACTTATTCCAGGGGTGCAGCATTTAATCCTTTCCATTTTGCACTTAATGAGGAGACTCTTCCCTACACAGTTAATGACGTAGATGCATGGAAAGAACTAAAGCAGTACAAAGACTTGGTTGGCGATTCGAGCAAGCAGCCAAAAGAACAGACCATTCGTTTGTTATTAATCAAAATGACATTGAAGCTCTAAAAGCTATAGACTCCTTTGTGGTAAAGAAGCAAAAAGCTAATTATCAGAAGCATGAACTGTTTGCAAAGCTATATATCAATTATGTTACCGAGCTAACAGATCACTATGGCACTTCTCTTTGTAATCCTCTAATTCGGAGGCGCATGGACGGAATTCTCAAGCAGCCAATGCAGCAGTTGATTGAAAAGTCACTAATCAGTCTGAATGATAACGAAAAGTACCTGTTATTCGAAGATTGTGGAATTGAATTAAAACATCCCGCCGTTCGGTCTGAAGAAGAAACGGCCAGCAATTTAGAGAAATTAAAAGATGCTCTTACAGATCCTGAAAAAATGCAAAAATTCATGGGAGAGGAATGGGACTATGTAACCATAGCCAATCTTTTCGAAAAAGAAATAAACAGAGCAATTAACCAACATGAATAAAAAAAACTTAATACTACATGTTAGTCCATGGTCAAGAGTATATTCTTTTCCATTGTCGTCTTGCAGGTACAGAACCCTCGTCCAGGTAATAATAGCTGTAAGCAAAGGCCCTATGGATAATACACCTCGCCTAACGTAAAAATATATGGAGATAAGAAAAAGCGCGAAGGAAAAGAAGTTGATTTTTAGGAGCTTCTGAAAATTACTTTCTAATTTCCAGGGCAAGCTTTATCCGTACGCTTCCAATTTATTTAAATTTAGAATTTTTATAAATTTTCTGTTGTAATCAATGATCCCGTTTTTCTTCAGGTCACTAAAAACGCTGGACACTTCTTGCCTATTTGTAGAAGTCAGTCGTGCGATCTTCTGATGGGGAAGGGAATCTATTGTTACAAGATTTCCGTTCACTCCTTCGGAAGAGAGAACAGCCGTTTCTTTAAGATACTCTATGATCCTTTCCCTGTTCTTCTTAAAAGAGATATCCTCCAGTCTTTTTTGTGTTTTTTCCAGCCGCTTTTCCAACAACTGCGCAAAACTAAGATTCAAAGAAGGGCACATCATTAGTAACTTTTTGAATTTATCTTCTTCCATGACACAGTAGGTTGCATCTTCTTCAACGATCGCCGCTTCCTTTCTCTTGCTGCCGTTCACTATGGAGGACTCCCCAAAGATTTCTCCCTTCTCAAGAATAGCTATTAAAAATTCTTCCCCGGTTGAAGTAAACTTCTCAATGCTAATCTTCCCTTCTTTCAAAAAATACACGCTATTTGCTGAGTCATTCTGGAAATACACGGTTTCTCCTTTATTATGAGAACGCATGATAGTGTTTTGGCAGATAAAGGTCCTCTCCTCCATACTCAGTTCTGAAAAAAAGTTGAAATTCTCGAGGTACCACACTTTTGATTTCCTTGCCATTGCCCTTGAAATTTAGGTGAAAATTGATCCTCCTAATATATTCATTTTATGCTCGGGAGAGTCTTAAGATTTCTTTAAAGAAAAGCAGAATGTCATAAAAATGACATTCCAAAGGTTTTCATCTTCTTATCTTAATCCTGGAACTACGATGAACTCAAATCAAAAAACTACTTATACCCAATGAAAGGACAGATTGAGAAGAAAGAATATTTTGAAGATAACGTGTTGCCTTTTAAAAACGAATTTGAAAAAGATGTATATGAAGGATTAAGATCCTCTCCAAAACACCTGAAATCAAAATATTTCTATGATAGCACAGGAGATGAAATTTTTCAGGAAATAATGAAGCTTCCCGAATATTATCTCACCAACAGTGAATTCGAAATATTGCAGACTTACAAGAATAAAATTGGTAATTTGTTAGAACATTTAGCTCCCTTTCTTTTGGTTGACCTGGGAGCAGGGGACGCCAAAAAGACCAAGGTCATACTGCAACATTTCATAGATAAAGAAATGGACTTTACTTATGTGCCTGTCGACATCTCTCCAGATGCAATTCATAATGTCACCCTCACCCTCGCTGAAACTCTACCAGATTTAGCGGTCTCCGGCATAAGCGGAGATTATATGAATGCTCTTAATTCCCTACCCCGGGATCAAAATAAGGTGATCCTGTTTCTGGGTTCCAGCATAGGAAATTTCACAAAAGAAGAGACTTTGGGTTTTCTGAAGGGTATCTCTTTAAAAATGAATCCAAATGATCTTTTGATCACAGGATTTGATCTGAAAAAGGATCCGGAGATCATACTTGCGGCATACAATGATCGAAAGGGAATCACTGCACAATTTAACTTGAACCTGTTGAGGAGGATCAATAGAGAGTTGGATGCAAATTTTGATCTGAGTCTTTTTGAACATTATCCTTCATACCACCAGGAAGAAGGAGAAGCGAGAAGTGCTTTAGTCAGTTTGCAGGAACAGCAGGTTTTTATTTCCGCGTTAGATCTGCATATCGACCTGGCAGGGGGGGAAAAGATACACACGGAGATCTCCAGAAAATTTGATTTTGAAGAAATAGAGGATCTGGCAAGGGCATCGGGATTCCGGGTCATGGAAAACCTAACAGATTCAAAAAAATATTTCACCAATTCAATTTGGAGAAAAAAAGCTTAGAAACTTATTGTCAACTGAAAAAAAGGATATTATGAAACTAGAAGGAAAAGTGGCACTAATAACAGGATCTGATTCAGGAATTGGACAGGCCACTGCCATCGAATTCGCTAAAGAAGGCGCCAATGTCGTGATCACCTACCATACAGATAAAGAAGGGGCAGAAAAAACCCTTGCTGAGGTTGAAAAAACAGGTAGAAAGGGAGTCATTGTGAAAGTAGATGTTTCCGAAGAAAAACAGGTGGAGGAAATTTTTGATAAAGCCATTGAAAAATTTGGAACGGTAGATATTCTTATGAACAATGCAGGAATGGATGCCCAGGGGATCAAAGTTGCCGATCTTTCTACAGAGAACTGGCACAAAGCTTTTAGAACTAATGTTGACGGCTATTTCTTTTGCGCCCGAAGATTTATAAGTATTAGAAAAAAAGCAGGTGGTAAAGGAAAGCTTATCAATGTTACTTCTGTACACGAAGAGCAACCTCGTGCCGGAGCTGCTGATTACGACTGTACCAAAGGTGCAATTAGAAATCTTACCCGCACTTTAGCCCTGGAAGTTTCTGAAGATGGCATCAATGTTAACAACCTGGCTCCCGGAATGGTGCTTACCCCCTTCAACCAAAAAGCCATTGAGGATGACGAATTCCGCAAAAAACAGGTCCAGAGTATCCCATTGAAACGGGCAGCTCTGCCCGAGGAGATCGCCAAGCTTGCCCTCTTCCTGGCTTCATCTGATTCCGATTACGTTACCGGATCGACCTATATAATGGACGGAGGATTAATGCAGAACACGGGACAAGGAGCATAATGGGAAGTACCATTCGTGATCTTGCGGTTATTGGCGACAGGAAAACCTGCGCTCTCATCTCCAAAGCCGGAGATGTGGTATGGTTTTGCCCAAAAAGATTTGACAAACCTGCAGTTTTTACCTCTTTGGTTGATCCTGAAAAAGGTGGAAGTTGGGGCTTTGATTATGAAGGTAAAAAATTTTTAAGCAGAAAATATGACCGTCGGAGTGCCGTTCTTACCACTGCATACAAGGGTCTGGAAGTATGTGATTTCATGCCTCTTGACGCTGAATATCATGGCATATTAAGAGCCTCTTCGGAGGCACCAGAGACCATCGAAAACAAGATCTTCCCTAAATCCTATTATGGATTGGGACTTCCGGATTATGATCTCGATAGTGACCGAAATATCGTTTCTATTTCAAGGAGTCTATTTCTGACTGCTTCCCATCCTCTAAATATCAGGGATGGGGATATTATATTTACTATACCCAAAGGAGAAAAAGGCTGGGCTTTTCTTTCTGACCGGGCTTTCGATGAAAGGCTAAACGCAGAAAAACTGAAAGTCTACAAAGAAAAAACTATCTCAGGATGGGAAAAGATCTCTCAACAGGTCTGTTATGAAGGTTTGTATGGAAAACAGGTACATGATTCTATTCGTGCCATTCAACTAATGACCTTCCAGGAAAATGGAGGTATAATTGCTGCAGCGACCACTTCTCTTCCCGAAGTTCCCGGCGAGCACAGGAATTACGACTATCGCTATGTTTGGGTTAGAGATTCTGCTATGATCACAGGTGCCCTTGTCCGCGCCGACAGCAATGGGGAAGAAGCACAGAAGTTTCTGAGTTTCTTATGTGATGCAAAATTCAGAAATAGTCAAAAGATTCTGTTACCCTTTTATTCCCTCGATAAATTGGTGGCTCAACCTGAAGAGGACCTTCCCCTGGAAGGTTATCAAAATTCCCGTCCGGTTCGAATTGGGAATAATGCCATGGACCAATTACAGCTGGATGCCAACGCCAATATTCTTCTGGCAGCCAAACTTGTTTATGAGAAATTTCCCGAAAAGCATCATTGGGAAACAGTAAGCGCAATTGCCGACCACCTGATAGAAAGGTGGCGGGAAAAAGACCATGGTATCTGGGAAGAAACAGCTAAAGAGCATTTTACCTCAAGTAAAGTCATAGTCGCAAAAGCCCTTGAATTCATGGCAGATTTTGCGGAAACCAGTGAACAGCAAACCCGCTGGTTAAGTAATGCGGAAGAAATAAGAGAATTCATTGAGGAGAATTGTCTTACTACCGAAGGTGCCTATGCCATCTATCCGGGGAGTGATGAGGTGGACATCACTGCAGCGCTATTTCCGGTTTGGCTGTTTACTGAAGTCGATTCTCCCGCAATGCTGAAAACAATTGAACTTCTGGAGAAAGATCATAGAGACGGAGATCTTTACCGCAGGAATCTCCTCTGTTATGACGCAGCCAAAGAAGGAGTGTTTTTAGCAGGATGTTTATGGATGGCTCAATATTACATAATGGCAGGAAAAATCGAAAAAGCAGAAAAAATCCTCAATGCTGCACTGGAATTCTCAAATGACCTGGGATTCTTTGCTGAAGAAGGCAATGTGGAAAGAAAAGAAATGCTGGGGAATTTCCCGCAGACTTTTGTACATGCTTCTTTTATTGGAGCCGTGATAGACCTGAAGAATGCAAAAAGAAATACATAAGCAATCCTTCCATGATAATGAATCTAAACCTCTCGGGACAAGAAAGGCTTTTTATTATATGCCCGATATTTCCGGCTTTGCGAATTTTGTCGAAGATACTTCGATAGAGCATAGCACGCATATCATTTCTGAACTTCTTGAAATTCTGCTGGACAATAATGTACTGGAAATGGAACTGGCCGAAGTAGAAGGTGATGCATTGTTCATGTATTCTGAAAAAGAATTCAGCTTCTCGGACATAGAACACCAGGTTTCGGAAATGCTGAATGCTTTCCACCTCGACTGGTTTGCTTTTTTCAGGAAGGTTAAAGCCATGATGCCAGCTATTTTGGGGGGAATTTTATGCCTTGGGTTGGGCG
>JAGXII010000057.1 GCA_024635735.1 Christiangramia sp.
GCCAGCCGGATCTTGATGCAGTAGTCAATGCCGCGAATGCTGATCTTGCTCCCGGAGGTGGAGTGGCCGGAGCAATACATAGCGGTGCAGGCCCTGATTTATATAAAGAATGTAAAAGCCTTGCTCCCATAAAACCTGGAGAGGCGGTGATAACTAAAGCATATGGCCTTCCCAATAAATATGTGGTTCATTGCCTGGGTCCGGTTTACGGAAGTGACAAACCAGAGGATCGTTACCTTGCCTCCTGTTACCGGAATTCTTTATCTCTGGCAGAAGAAAATAAATTAGAGTCCATTGGTTTTCCGGCTATTTCAACGGGAATATTTGGTTATCCGCCACAAAAAGCGGTAGAAGTGGTATTTAATACGCTTTTAGAAGAACTTCTGAAGCTCGAACACCTCAAAAAACTTAAATTTGTGTTGTTCCACGATGAAGACCTTAAGTTGTACGAAGAAAAACTGAAGGAAATTTCCAGGGACTAACCAAAAAATATTACATGGAGAATTTCACTGCGACCTATACAGATCAGTATCAACTTGCAATGGCACAGGTCTATTTCAATAAAGGTCATAAAGAGCATATGGCAGTTTTCGATTATTTTTTCAGGGAATTACCTTTTAATGGCGGGTATGCGATCTTCTCTGGTCTCGAAGAACTTCTCGAAATAATTGCCGGTTTACGTTTTAGCAAGGAAGATATCCAATTTCTAAAGCGACAGGGATTTGAAGATGACTTTTTAGAATACCTTGAAAATTTCAAATTCACGGGAAATATTTATTCGTGTAAAGAAGGTGATGTAATATTTGCCACCCGCCCCATTCTTCAAATAGAATCTAATATTATTGAGGCGCAAATAGTTGAGACGCTCCTATTAAATCTGCTAAATTTCCAAACGCTTATTGCAACAAAGGCAAGCCGGATAAGACTGGTCGCTGGAGATTGCGGCTTATTGGATTTTGGTCTTAGGCGTGCTCAGGCAACTGGCGGTTATTTTGCGACAAGGGCTGCAATTATTGGAGGATTTGACGGCACCAGTAATGTAGTCGCCGGCAGGGATTATGATATTCCTGTTTCGGGTACCATGGCTCATTCCTTTGTGCAGAGTTACGATGATGAGCTGGAGGCATTCAGGGATTTTGCTAAAGGTCGGCCGGAAAAGTGCGTTTTACTGGTAGATACTTACAACACTTTAAAAAGTGGAATTCCCAATGCTATCACGGTGGCGAAGGAAATGGAAAAAAGAGGGGATAAACTGCTCGCGATCCGTTTGGATAGTGGTGACCTTTCTTATTTGGCGAAAGAAAGCAGGAGGCTATTGGATGAAGCAGGCCTTGATTATGTTAAGATCGCAGCTTCCAATCAACTCGATGAGTTTGTGATCAAAAGTTTACTGGAACAGCAGGCTCCCATTGATATTTTTGGAGTGGGAACAAATTTAGTAACCGGAAATCCCGATGCTGCTCTGGATGGAGTGTATAAGTTAGCCTGGTCTAATGGGAAGCCCAGAATAAAAATTTCAGAAAGTATTTCCAAAGTAACGCTTCCGCATAAAAAGCAGGTTTTCAGAATAAAGGATAAAACCGGGAAATGTATTGGTGCAGATGCAATTGGACTAGCCAGTCAAAATAGAATAGAGGAAATGTTCCATCCATATGAGCCCTATAAGTCCATGAAACTGGATGAATTTGAACAGGAGCCATTATTAAAGCCGGTAATGCTCAATGGAAAAGTAGTCGATAAGAAAAGAAGCCTGAAAGAAATCACAGAATATAGCTTTAAAAGATTGTCTGAGCTGCCTATCGAATATAAGCGGTTTAATAATCCGCACATCTATAAAATCGGAATCAGTAAAGAACTACGGGAAGAAAGAGATAAACTCATAAGAAAATTTAAAAATACCTTTTAATGAAAACCCTTATTTTAATTGATGTTCAGAATGATTTTATGCCCGGTGGAGCTTTGGCAGTACCTGGTGGAAATGAAATAGTTCCTTTAATTAATAAGCTACAGGAGAAGTTTGATCTGGTAATTGCAACACAGGACTGGCACCCGAATGCTCATGCGAGTTTTGCTTCCAGTCATAAAAATACAAAGGAGTTCGATATGATTAAACTTGACGGATTGGACCAGGTATTATGGCCAGACCATTGTGTACAAAACACGCAGGGAGCTGCTTTTCATCCAGATCTGGAGACTGCAGCAATTGAGGCCATTTTTAGAAAAGGTACCAACCCAAAAATAGATAGCTATAGTGGTTTTTATGATAATGCCCATTTAAAATCGACAGGCTTAACCGGATATTTAAAAGATAAAGGAGCTAAGGAGCTTTATTTTATCGGGCTTGCCGCCGAATATTGTGTTTATTTCTCTATTAAGGATGCAATTTCTGAAGGTTTTGAAACCATTCTTATTGAAGATGGTACACGGGCTTTGAATAATCAGGATTTTGAAAATGCCAGGCTCGATATTTTAAGAAAAGGAGGGAAAATAATTACTTCAAAGGAATTGAATTTTTAAAAATCCAGGTAATAAATATAGCCCAGGTTAAACCAGAGCACAAAATCATTGAATTTATTCTGGGTTGCCGGGACATTTAATCCGTCTATAAAATCTGAATCATAATATTCTGCCCTGAGGTCCACCTGCAGATCACTAAATTTTCCCAATCTGTAACGCACTCCCGCACTTCCCAGAATAGAGAAAGTATTTCCGGTTTCCAGATTCAGGCCTCCTTCAAAAGTTGGAAAAAGTACTTTGGGACTATTTATGTCCCCCAGTTCAGAATAAGCATTGGGGTGATAATTTACATAATGAACCCCCAGACTTATATAAGGTCCAAATAGTACAGCAAAATCCCGGAATTCCCTGATACCAAAAAAGTGATATTCTAATGCGGTACCCACCTCGTAGAGATACGAATTTCCATGCATGGCCCGCAATTGCCGGCCTCCTTCAGTATTCTTGGCGGCTACCGGCCCGTAGTGATCCAGCTTGGAGCTCATATAATTAAACTCGTTACGTATTCTGAAATGTTTGCTAAACCACCATTCGGTATGTTTACAGCTGCATTCAGATTTATAGGCAAAATTCATATAATGGACTATCCCGGCACCAAAACCTTCATTTTCGAGGTTGTTCCGTATATTCCATCTTTCTCCGTAATCTGTAAAAAAGCCTGCAGGTCCTGTAATTACACCTACTTCATGCGAAATATTAAACTGCGCAGATAACTTCACCGGCCACAGCGAAATCAAAAGAAAGAATATTAAAATTTCTCTGGTATTAATCATGAAGGCCAGATTGGGTATTAGCAAATATAGCAAAACTACATTAACGTAATTTTAAAAGATCCTAGTATGAAAAAGGCCTAAAGATCCAAAAGTTAATTTTATATCAAAAGCAAAAATGAAACTTCTAATCGTTAAAGAATATTTATATTTGCACGGTAAAATTGGCATAATTTTTATAATTTAATAATACTACCAGTCATTATGGATAAAAACATCAAAGATTTCCTAGACAAGGTTAAGGTCAGAAATCAAAATGAACCGGAATTTATGCAAGCCGTTCATGAAGTCGCCGAAACTGTAATTCCATTTATTGAACAAAATAAAAAATATCAGAATGCCATGTTACTTGAACGTATGGTAGAACCTGAAAGGGTAATTATGTTTAGAGTTCCGTGGCTGGACGATAATGGAGATATTCAGGTAAACCGTGGTTTCAGAATTCAAATGAATTCGGCTATCGGTCCGTATAAAGGCGGACTAAGATTTCACCCTTCAGTAAACCTAAGCATCCTTAAATTCCTTGCTTTTGAGCAGGTATTTAAAAACAGTCTTACCACACTACCAATGGGTGGTGGTAAAGGAGGTTCAGATTTTGATCCTAAAGGAAAATCTGATAATGAGGTCATGAAATTCTGCCAGAGTTTTATGACTGAGCTTTCCAAACATATTGGCGCTGACACCGATGTTCCTGCAGGAGATATTGGTGTTGGATCTCGTGAAATTGGATATCTTTTTGGCCAGTATAAAAGAATTCAGAATGAATTTACAGGAATTCTTACCGGGAAAGGCCTTGCCTATGGCGGGTCATTAATAAGACCGGAAGCGACCGGATATGGTAATGTGTACTTTACCCAGAATATGCTTAAAACAAAAGGTGAAAGTATTGAAGGTAAAACCATTGTTATTTCAGGTGCCGGCAACGTGGCGCAATATGCCGTTGAAAAAGCTATACAGCTTGGAGCTAAAGTTGTGACAATGTCAGATTCCGGCGGTTTCATCTATGATAAAGATGGTATAAACGAAGAAAAACTTCAGTTCATTATGGAATTGAAGAATGTGAAAAGAGGAAGAATTAGCGAATATGTAGACAAATATTCTTCAGCTAAATATCACGAAGATAAAACTCCGTGGGGAATTAAATGCGATATCGCCCTTCCTTGCGCAACTCAAAACGAATTGCAGGAAGAAGATGCGAAAACTCTTGTAAATAATGGATGTATATGTGTTGGTGAAGGAGCTAATATGCCATGTACTCCGGAAGCTATAGAAGTATTCCACAAGGCTAAAATACTTTTCTCTCCGGGGAAAGCTTCTAATGCTGGTGGAGTGGCAACCTCTGGTCTTGAAATGTCTCAAAACTCTATGAGATATAGCTGGACTGCTCTGGATGTAGACAAGAAACTGCATGAGATCATGAACGATATACACGAAAAATGTGTAAAGTACGGTACCCAAAAAGATGGTCACATAGATTATGTAAAAGGTGCTAACATAGCAGGTTTCGTAAAAGTAGCCGATGCAATGCTTGCTCAGGGAGTAGTTTAATCTCTGCTATATAAAATAACTGAAAGCCGCTAAAAAGCGGCTTTTTTTATAAATTCACGCCAAAAATTTCCAATGCTTGTCACCACCAGGGCTCTTGTAATTAGCGCATTAAAATATGGAGAGGCCGACCTTATTGTAAAGATCTATACCTTATCTGACGGGCTGCGAACTTACATGCTGAAAGGAGTGCTGAAGTCTAAAAAAGGGAAATTTAAAGCTTCCATGTTCCAGTTACTTACCCGGTTGGAAATTGTAGCTAATCACAGGAATACAGGAAAGCTTGAGTATTTGAAAGACGCAAAAGTATCGGGGAGTTATTTTAGCCTACATACGAATCCGGTAAAATCGGCATTGGTGATGTTCCTGGCAGAAATGTTGAAAAATACTATTCAGGAAGAAGAGAGTAATCCCGCCTTGTTTGAATTTCTGGAAAGCAGCCTCGAATTCCTTGATCATGCTGACAGGATCGCTAATTTTCATTTGCTTTTTCTTTTGAAACTTACGAGATACCTTGGTTTTTCTCCTGAAAATAATAGCCTCGACCTTCCAGTTTTTAACCTGCTGAATGGTGTTTTTCAGGAAATACCAACTAATGATTATTGTATTACAGGAAAAAATGTGGAATTGTTGAAGGCGTTTATCGAATGTGATTTTTTTACTTTGCAATCCATAAAACTAAATAAGTCTGGCCGGAACGAATTTTTGAAAATGCTGTTGTTGTATTATGAGCTGCATATTGAAGGATTCAGGAAACCCCGCTCTTTAACTGTCTTAAACGAAATTTTTGAATAAATGAAATTCAAATTAACCACCCTTTTTTCATTTTTCTTTTCACTTGTATCTGCCCAGGAAATTACGGTGCTGGATGAAGATTCACGTGAGCCATTATTGAATGTGGCTATTTTTAATAATGATAGAACCAAATCATCAATTACTGATAACGATGGTAAAGCTGATATTTCTGACTTTACCGAAACCGAAATTCTTATTTTTTCTACCATTGGTCATGTTGAGACCTATCGGCGAAAAAGAGAAATTTTGAAGGATAATAATATTGTTCTTCTTAAACCCAGTGAAAATCAGTTGGAACAGGTAACCATTTCTGTAGCCAGGTTCAAACTTCAACAGGATGAAATTCCGCAAAAGATCGTGAATATTTCTCCGGCTGATATTCAGTTAGCAGCCCCACAAACTTCTGCCGATCTTCTCGAAAGTACGGGCCAGGTATATGTTCAGAAAAGTCAGTTAGGAGGAGGAAGTCCAATGATCAGGGGGTTTTCCACGAATCGGCTTTTAATTACGGTTGATGGTGTTAGAATGAATTCGGCGATTTTCAGAAGCGGAAATCTTCAAAACGTAATATCTGTAGATCCATTATTTATAGATAAGGCTGAGGTTATTCTTGGTCCCGGTTCTGTAGTTTATGGTAGTGATGCTGTTGGTGGAGTGATGAATTTTTATACGCTTAGGCCAAAATTCAGCCTGGAAGAGGGAACTTCACTTTCAGGAAATATATACACCAGATTTTCCACTGCTAATAATGAAAATACAGTGCATGCCGATCTTAATGTGGGCAGGGAAAACTGGGCCTTTATCTCCGGAATCACTTATTCAGATTTTGGCGATCTAAAAATGGGAGAACACGGCCCCGATGATTATTTGCGAAATGAATATGCTATCCGGGAAAATGGAGAGGATAAAATGATACAAAATCCGGATCCTTTAGTGCAAAAACCTACAGGATACAAGCAAATAAACCTGCTTCAAAAAGTAAAATACATGCCTTCCAAAGACTGGGATTTAAATCTGGGTCTTATTTATTCTAATACTTCAGATTACCCGAGATATGACAGGCTTTATAGAAAAAGAGATGGGATTTTAAGATCTGCGGAATGGTATTATGGGCCACAGACCTGGTTTCTGGGAGATATAAATATTAATCACAGAAGCAATTCCACATATTACGATAAAGTCCAGTTTACAGGAGCTTACCAGTTTTTTGCTGAAAGCCGTAACGATAGGGATTTTGGGAAACCGGTACTTTTTACTACGGAAGAAAATGTGGATGCTTATTCAGCCAACCTCGATTTTGAAAAGGATTTTTCAGAAAGTAAATTTTTCTACGGCTTTGAATATGTAATTAATAATATAGCTTCTGAAGGCAATTTCAGAAATATTGAAACTTCAGAAACCGGAGAAACCGCAAGCCGTTATCCCGATGGCTCCAAATGGCAGTCGATAGCTGCATATGCAAGTTTTCAATGGAAACTTAGAGAAGACCTTTCGCTTCAATCAGGGCTTCGATACAACCATATTTTACTAGATGCGACGTTTGATGACCAATTCTATGATTTTCCCTTCGATGAAGCTGATATTAGTACCGGCGCGCTAACCGGAAGCCTTGGACTCAACTGGAAACAAAATGAGGTGCTTCGCTGGAGACTGGGGCTTTCAACTGCTTTCAGGGCACCAAATATTGACGATATCGGGAAAATATTTGATTCAGAACCGGGATCTGTCGTGGTTCCCAATCCTGATCTGAAACCAGAATATGCCTATAATGGAGAGCTGGGTGCCGATTTGAATTTTTCAGATAACATCCGTATCGCGCTTACCGGATATTATACTTATCTGGATAATGCGATGGTACGTCGGGATTTCAGTTTAAATGGGGTTACAGAAATTGATTATCAGGGAGAGCCAAGCACGGTGCAGGCAATTCAGAATGCGTCGAATGCATACGTTTATGGAATTGAAGCAGGTCTGGAGGTAGATCTTTCGGTAGCTTTGAGGCTCACCTCCCAATTCAATTACACCTATGGGCGGGAAAATGAAGGAGGAGAATATGTACCCCTTAGACATGCCGCTCCATTATTTGGAAATACACATTTGATCTGGAATAAAAGAAGACTTAAGCTTGATCTTTTTACTGAATATAACGGGCAGTTTGACTTTGAAGATCTTGCCCCGGGAGAACAGGATAAACCCTATTTATATGCTTTAGATAAAAACGGGAATCCCTATTCCCCTTCCTGGTATACACTCAATTTAACCGGGCAGTATAAGGTGAATCAAAACTGGCTTGCTACCATTGCATTAGAAAATATAACCAATCAACGATACCGCACATACTCGTCTGGAATTTCTGCAGCCGGAAGAAATCTTATAATTGGATTATCCTATACTTTTTAGTGGGTTTTGAAGCAAAAAACTTAAACCTCATCTTTTTAAGTAGAAATGAGTTTGTTAATGAATATCATTTTCACTGTTTCGCACCACTTATTTTGTTAAAAATCGTTATTTTCGCACATCATTTGAAAAAAGTAGAGGATGAGCAAAAAGTTTCCTGAATATAAAGGACTTGACTTGCCAAAAGTGGCGGAGGAAATCTTAAGCTATTGGGAAGAAAATGATATTTTTGAGAAGAGTATAAGCACACGGGAAGGAAAGGAACCTTTTATATTTTTTGAAGGTCCGCCTTCAGCAAATGGTCTTCCGGGAATTCATCATGTTATGGCGCGTGCCATCAAGGATATTTTTTGCCGATACAAAACACAAAAAGGATTTCAGGTTAAACGTAAAGCAGGTTGGGATACCCATGGTCTTCCCGTAGAGCTTGGCGTAGAGAAAGAACTTGGTATCAC
>JAGXII010000058.1 GCA_024635735.1 Christiangramia sp.
GCACAGGTTTAAGAATTAAAAAATTAAAAGATCTGATTTTTCAACTGAGATCTGCATTTACAGGGAATAATTCGCATATCCCCTGTAAATGCAGATCTCAGTTGAAAAATCAGATCTTTTAATTTTTTAATTCTTAAACCTGTGCTGTCTCCAGTCTTTGGGCCTTTGGAAAATCAATTTCAAAATCGGCAAGATTATGAATATAGTTGCTTATAGTTTTATCACCTATAAGAACAGCCACATCAATAAGAGATGCTTCTGAATATCCCTGTGCGAAAAATTCTTCTTTCACATTTTCTGTCGCTTTACCTTTATTCTCCACAGCAGAACGTGTGAATTTTGCCAGGCTATCCATTTTAGAATCAAAGCCGGCAGTACCCTTTCTTATTTCCAATATTTCCTCTTCTGTAAAACCATGTGATTTCCCCAAAGCGGTGTGTGCTGAAATACAGTAGAAACATTGATTATATTCACTTACTACAAGGTTAATAATCTCTTTTTCTTTTGCTTTAAGTGTAGATTTACGGTTTTGAAGCGTTAGATAATCGCCAAGAGCAGTATCGTTTTTTGCATAATATGCATATAGGTTTGGAACAAAGCCAAGTCCTTTTTCAAGCTGATCAAAAATTGTTTGATTGTTGGCAGAAATTTCTTCTCTGCCGGGGATTGTAAATCTTTCCATTGTTTTAAATATTTAATTAATATTACAATGCAAAGTAACGGCGGAAAAACAGGGTTTTGTTAGGCTGCTTTTCCCTTAGAGTTATCAATTATTCCTTTCTCTGTATTCTGAAGCTGAAATTCCTTCCCCGGCCTTAAAAAACCGGCTGAAAGACTGAATATCTTCAAATCCTGTTTCTACCGCAATTTCTGAAATGCTTTTATCACTATAAACCAATTGTCTTCTGGCTTCGAGTAAGATCCTGTCCTTAATATATTGTAATGGAGATTTTGATCCCATTTTTAAAAATGCATTTGCCAGGCTTTTAGGCGTTTTGTGAAGCAGTGCTGCGTAGTCTGATACCTTATGCTTTGTTCTGAAATGTTGTTCTACTAAAAAATTATAATTCCTAACGAGTTTTGCTTCTGTATTTTTCTGAGGATAGTTCTCCTGTTCTTTATACATTCTCATACATAGGATCAGGTATCTCTTAAGCATCATTTGCAGCATTTCGATTTGCAGGGAATCTTTGGAATCCATTTCCATGACAAACATTTGCCATAGTATTTCCAGTTTTTCCAGCTTGTCCTTGTGAATGGATATCACCGGTAATCTTGCCGCGCCAAAAAATAGAGCTCCTTTGCATCCTACTTCTTCATCATGATCGAGAATACAGTAGAATGGGCGGTTGAATCTTAAAAATCTGGCCTTGCCTATATTGCTGAGTTTAATTCTGTGGAATTCAGTTAAAAAAACGATCTGGTCTTTGCTAAAGCGCTCTTCCTTCTGGTCAATAATTAAAGTATTGGCATCAGATTTAAACCAAACAATGGTCAGGCTGTTTTCAAAGCTTTCTTCAAGGATCTTCCCAGTGCTTTGTTCAATTTGGCGAAGGTCAAGGTATTCATTGGTGTTTCCTGTAAATTTCATAAAGGCAGTAAAGTAATAAATTTGAACTTTTTATATAATTAACAAGAGGTTATTCGCAGTTTTTTAAATACCATTTTATAGATAGTTTTCTTTGTCGGATCAGTATGGCATAAGCAACAATTAATTAATAAAAAATCTTTTAGGATTAGCAACTTTTAATTATTTCTAAAAACCATTAGTTTATTACTTCCCTTACTTTCACGATTCGAGATAAGAAAGGAAACGAAAACTATCCTGGAAAAAGTGTAGAGTATTGGTTTCGTCCCCAAGACACTATCCTTCTGAAAAATTTTTTAATAGAATTAATCCCTGTATCCGATTTTTTTTATCAATTCACGGGAATAATAACTTTCCTATTTAAGCAATTCTTAATTAAAAAATCACCATCCTATATAATCCGGAGGCTCTATTCCTTGTTTTCGGAGGTATATTATTAATTGACTTCTATGATGAGTCATATGATCACGAAGTAGATAAAAAATATTTTCCTTTGAAATTGATACATTCTTAAACTTAATCTTCTTTGATACTTCATCAGTTTCCATTATTTCCAGTAGCACTTCCACATAGTTAAAAGCCATTTTTAAGATCTTAAGAATTTCTTTTTTACTAAGATTATGCATATTTTCTCTATCGTAGAAGATTCTTTTTTCTTCTGAAATTAACTGAGTCAAAAAAGATATATTAGTAACAATATGTAATTGTTGCTCTTTAAAACTCATACTTTCTGGATTGGCTTTGGAGTCATAGAGGTTTTCGGGCATTACCTCTGCCACAGCCAGGCTATAATGTGCAGCCCGTTCCCATACTTTGGGATATTCATCTTTAAAATAAGATTGTGAATTCGCTTCATTTGAATTAAAGGAAAAATAGAAAACAACCAGTAAGAACAATCTTTTCATTCTTTAATTTTTTATTTAATATGACAGAAAGCTAAACTTTAAAGGACTGCAAGCAATCTCCTAAAAACAATAAAAGAAAGTTCTCAACCAGGTCTTTTATAAATCGATAACATAAATCGCCAGTATACCACCTGCATTAGAGAGGACCATTATTACAAGCGTAATTAAAATTTCATCTTGTGTACAACTCTTTGCGAAATCATCACATTTTCCAATAAGTTTATCGTAAAGATTCATTAAATACGTTCTCATAATTACTGTATTTATTATAAAACGAATGATATATGCGCTGCGATAATTTTCGAATTTTAGTTAATTCGTTTAAGCTATCACAATTCTATTGCTCATTATTCTTTAATGGTTTTAAAGACTCTAACATCGTGGGAATAAGTTCGCTCACCGTAGGATGAATATGTACGGCATCCCTTACTACTGAATAGGGCTGTCCGGCATACATTTGATCTATCACGGTATGAATATACTCATCTGCTCCTGTACCTAAAAAAGTAGCTCCCAGTATCTTTTCGGATTCTTCTTCAATATAAATTTTAAGCATACCCTGGGTTTCTCCCATTTCTTTAGCCCTTGCAATTTTACTCATTGGCCGGGAGGCTACTTTTGCCGTTAAACCAGCTTTTTCAATATCGGAAGCATTCATTCCTACACGAGCCAAAGGTGGGTCAATAAAAGCTGCATAACATGTAAACCGGTCGGATAAGTAACGTTTCTTTTCATGAAATAAATGGGAATTCACAATTTGAAAGTCATTGTAAGCCGTATGAGTAAAAGCACCCTGACCGTTACAATCTCCAAGTGCCCAAATATTGCTAGCATTGGTTTGTAATTCATTATTTACCTCAATGTATCCTCTCTCATCTAAACTTACATCAGTATTTTCGAGTCCTAAATCTATAGTGTTGGGAATACGCCCAGAAGCCAATAATAAATGAGAGCCCTGAATCTCTAAGCTCTTTTCTTTTCTATTAACCGTAACTTCAACTTTATCAGCTATATTTTTAGCACTTAGACATTCAGAATTTAAGTGAATTATAATTCCTTCGTTTTCCAAAATTTCTTGAATAACTTTTCCAAATTCGGCATCTTCTTTTTTTAATAGCTGGTCTCCCCTGTCTAATATGGTTACTTTGCTTCCAAACCTGCGAAACATTTGGCCAAATTCTAAACCTATATAACCACCACCTACTATAATTAGGTGTTCTGGAATTTCTTCTAACTCCAGAATACTTGCATTAGTAAAATATTCCACTTCATCAAACCCTTTTGGAATTCTTGGGCCGCCCCCAACATTGATGTAAATCTTATCTGCTTTATAAGTTTTTCCTTTTACGGCTACCGTATTATTATCTATAAAGCTTGCCTTTCCCCGAATAAGTTGAATGTTTTCATTATTCTCTAACATCTTACCCAGACCACTCCGGGAATCTTCAATAATTTTATCTTTCCGCTCCTTTATGGTTTTTATGTTGATCTTTATATTTCCATTTACTTCAATTCCAAGATCTCTGCTGTTTTTGGCTATAAATGCCCTTCTTGCACTTGCTACATAAGCTTTTGTTGGAGTACAGCCTACGTTTACACAAGTGCCGCCCAACTGCTCTTTTTCTATAATGGCAACTTTTAAATCATTTTGGGCCATACTTGCAGCCAATGAAGGACCTGCCTGTCCGGTTCCAATAATAATTGCATCAAATTTCATAATAGCATTTTAGTATTTATAATTTTTTCCTTTATCATCTTCTAATGCAACGCCCAAACTTAGAACCATCCTGTTTACAAAATTAAAATAGGAAACTACCAGAGCTGCATCTAGAATGGCTTCATCGCTAAAGCCTACGTCTTTCAATTCCTGAGTTAAATTTTTATATTGGTTAACTTCAACATTCCTTGTGAGTGTTTCAGAAAATATACATAGGGTTAGATTCTTGGCATCAAGATTAACCTTCAGATAATTCTTTTTTAAGCTCTCAAGCTTTTTATAGTCTTTCCAATAATGATTTAAGGCACTGGCGTGATGTTCTGTACAATAATTACAATTATTTGTTACAGAAACCACCACAGCCATCATTTCTCTTTGTGCTCTGGAAAGCTCAGATTTTGAATACATAATTTCCATATACAAATCCATATGCTTTACAATACTTTCAGGACGTAAACTTTGAATTTTATGGACTTCGGCTATCTGCCCGCGTTGGGTCTTTAACTGAGCATATATTTCTTTAAGTCGACCTTCTGCTTCATTTGGTTGAATTACTTTTATGTTACTCATAAACTTTTAAATATTTCAATAAACTCCTGTTGCATAGTTTTGGACTTATCGCGGGCATACCAGGTATGAAGTTCGGTTTCAAAGGCTTCCCAATTGCGGCCGGCAGGATTATTCTTCCAATCTGTTAATAATTCCTGTGCAGGACCTGGTCTTGGTCCCCAGGTGAACAATTCCTCCCCAGTACTATCAAAAGCAATAAGCTTTGGGATAGATTTACTCCTATTGGTTAGGTATTGCTCCATCAATTTAGGGTTTTTATACCGTAAAACAATTTTTAAGCTCACCTTCTCTGAATATTCTGCAATCTTTCCTATTACCGGAAGGCATTGTGCACTATCCCCGCACCAGGCTTCGGTAATTACTACCCATTCCTGTTTCCTTGAAATAGTATCTACAACTTCTTTCAATTCGGTATTAAGGCTTAGTGTTTTATTTAATCTGGACATTCTTCGCCGGTTTAAAGCTGTAAAATCGGCAAGTACCTGGGTTTGATCATCACCCGAGGTTTTTCCGGTTTTTGCCAAATGCTGCATCCATTCGTAAAATTCTTTGTAGGTGAAGACAGGTTTATTCAACTCCATATATTAAAAACTTATAAAATTATTTTTTATCTTTTTTATTCTTTTTTTTAAGATCTTCTTTTTCCGAGGAACTTAAGGCATACCAAAATGGAAGAGCTACTAAGAACACCCCACCCAGGATATTTCCCAAAGCGGCTGGAATAAGGTTCCACCAAATAGCATTTTCCCAGCCTGGTCCATTACCAGTAGGCATTAGAAGTGAAAAATACCCCATATTGGCCGGACTGTGTTGAAAATTTGCCGCCACAAATAAACTAACAGCCAGGAAAACCGGGATATATTTACCTATAATTGTTTTTCCCATCATTGCAAAAACTGCAGCTATGCCCACCAGCCAGTTTCCAAATATGCCACTTACCACGGCCTGAAACCAAAATTGAAGGTCGTTTCCCCTATAATAATACATTTTCTTATGCACTATATGCTCCAGAGTGGCTGAAACCTCTGCTGGATATTCGTGGGCATAATTAATCCATAAGCCTACGAAATAGGCGCCAATCACATTTCCCAAAATAGCAATTCCCCAAAATCGTAAAGATCCCAATGCCAGTTCTTTGGTATTGCAATCTAAAAGCGAAGCAGGTAAAACC
>JAGXII010000059.1 GCA_024635735.1 Christiangramia sp.
CATCACTTTTTTAGCTACTTCAATATCAGCATTTTTAGAAACATAAAGGAAATTATTTCCTCGACCACTTACTAATACCGCTCCTGTAGAATGTTCTTTAACGAAAGCAATCAAACGTTCTCCACCTCTTGGTACGACAAGGTCCAATTGCACCGGTGGATTCTTAAGAAATTCCTGAGTCTGGGCTCTGTCCAAATGCAGAAGTTCGATCCAATTCGTATCCAGATCATTCTCCTTTAATGCCTCATGCCAGCACTCCTCAAGGATCTTATTACTATTAATGGCTTCTTTACCACCTTTTAGATATATCTTATTGTTTGCTTTAAAGGCAAGTACAGCAGCTTCAATAGTCACATCTGGTCTTGATTCGTAAATAATCATGATGTTTCCAAAAGGAGCTGTTTTATTGGTAATATCAAGCCCTGTATCCAGCTTTTTATGCTCAATCGTCTTTCCAACAGGATCATCCTGGTCCATTACTTCTTTTACAGACTGGATCATCCCGTCTACCTTCTTATCATTTACGATAAGACGGTCGTACATAGCTTGATCTTCTTTATTAAAAGCATCCAGATCTTTCTTGTTGGCTGCAATTATTTCTTTACGTCTTTTATCCAGAATCTTCATCATGGATTTAAGTACGTTATTTTTGGTTTCAGATTTTATCAACTTCATTTTCTTCGTTTCTTTAGTTAAACTAAGTGAATATTTTTTATGAGGTAAACTTCGTTCCAACCGGTTTTCCGGCCATAATGTCCAGAATTACGTCATCACGTTTACCATTTGCGATATAGGTGGTGATGTTTTTGGCAGCGGTACCTTTGGCAATCTTGATTTTAGATTCCATACCACCACGGCCTTCACCTTCTCCTTTGTCAGATTGCTGAACATATTTTTCAACATTCTCGTCAATCTGAACTTTGTTTAATTTTTCAGACTCGTCATCTTCAGGGTGACCGGTATAAAGACCTTCCGTGTCACTCAGGATGATAAGTTTTTCGGCGCCAATTAATTCGGCTACAAGACTGGCCAGTTCATCATTATCAGAGAACATAGACATGGTTACAGAAACTGCGTCATCCTCATTTGCTATAGGAATAATCCCTTCTGAAAGTAAAGATTCATAACAGTTAATCATGTTCTCTCTGTGAATTCCCGGACTAAAATCTCTTTTAGTTGCCAGAACCTGTGCGCAACGCATTCCGTAATCATGGAATATACTGTAATAGTGACGCATCATACGTGGCTGACCTACTGAAGAGTATACCTGCCTGCGTTTACTGGCGTCTTTTATATTTATTTCTCCAAGTATTTCTTTTCCTGCGATTGCAGAACCAGATGACACAAGAACTACCAGTATATCTTCTTCATATAATGTAGCGATCTGTCTAACCAGGCTTTTTAATACCGGTCCTAAAATTCTATTGTCTTTATTGGTCATTACGTTGGTACCAACCTTTACGACAATTCTTCTCTTAATCTCCATTTTATTGGTGTTATAGTCTACTTAGAATTTTATTATTTCTCTTCTCCTAATTCAACGGCCCTGTCAAAAGCTGCATAAGCCGCATCTTTTATTAATTCCTTTACATTATTATCGTCCATAGAATCCAGAGCCGCTCTCGTAGTTCCACCTTTTGAAGCTACACGCTCCATCCAGGTATTAGGAGAAAGGTCGTTTCTATTAAAAAGCTCTACGGCTCCTTCAAAAGTTTGACTTACCAGAACTTTAGAATCGTTTTTACTGAATCCCATTTTTAAAGCGGCTTCCAGCATGGATTGCATAAAATAAAATACGTATGCCGGTCCACTTCCAGAAATACCCGTGGAAGCATCGATATAATTTTCACTTTCAACATGGATGGACTCTCCTGTAGTGTCCAGAAGATTTCTAACCATTAAAAGTTCAACCCGGGAAACCTCCTTAGACTCGGTGTAAGAAGTAACACCTTTTCCTACCTGTGCAGGAAGGTTAGGCATAGATCTTACAACTTTTTTTGCTCCAAGTCCTTCCTGAATCTTACCTATTGTAACTCCGGCCATTAGAGAAACGAAGATTTGTTCCTTTTTTACCATAGGCTTCATTTCTTCAAACAGGTCGTCGCAGTGGTAAGGTTTTACTGCAATAAATACCATATCTGCTTCTGGAAGACAATCTTCCAGCTTTTCATATACATCAAAATGGTCAAGTTCTCTGAGTCTCGCGATCACATCAGCTGATTTATCAAAAATCATTAAGTTTCTTCGATTCAGCATTGCAGATTTCGCCATACCTTCAGCATAGGTAAGACCCATATTTCCTGCTCCAATTACTAATGTCTTCATTTTTACTTTTTTGGTTCAATTAATTTTAATGGTTTTCTACCATTTTTTTTCTTCTGGCCTAATTTGTTCAAAGACCATGCGATAAAGACCATAATCCCTTAAGGTTTCTATTTAGGTCCAATAATTTAGTTCCATTTCGTATATATATGCTATAATAAAAACCTAAAATCTGGTATAAAATCTTAAAATATTATGAATGGCTTTTGCGAAATTCATAAATTTAAGCCATTGTAATTGAATAAATGATTAGCTATTAGTTGAAAAACATGATAAATTCTTGATCCCGAAATCGGGAATTTTTTGTAGAAATAGTTCCCTGAATTATTAAAAAGTAAATTTTAAGACTAAGAATTTAAAATTTGCAGATTTGACAAAAACATGCAATAATGGCAGATTTCCATGTAATTGAATTCTCAAAAAATAGCCCGCTTTTGTTTTTTGGCATAGAATTTCCGTTGAATGATGTTAAAATTATTATAAAGCATGTGTTATTTGAGATTTTGATGCGATAATTATTTGAATTGGTACAGAGAGATAGAAGTTTATTTTTTATAATTACCGGTTCAATAAAATCTGGATTAACTCTATTAATAAAACCTACTACTCAGATTAATGAAAAGCACACCACAAAGTGACACAGTTAAGTCTGTGAATAATGAGATGGTTGATCAAACTAGAATAATTGCTGTTGGAGCAAGTGCTGGAGGATTGGAAGCCCTCAAGTCTTTCTTTAAAAAAATACCGGCAGATGACAATAATTCTTATGTAGTTATTCAGCATCTATCACCCGATTATAAGAGTATGATGGGAGAATTGCTGAAGAAAAACACAAATCTTCCTATTGTCCAAATCCATGACCAGATGGAAGTTAAACCTGGTCACGTCTACTTAATTCCGCCGGCAAGTAACCTTACTTTGGAAGACAATTTATTAAGACTGCAGGATAAACCTCAGAATCAACAACTCAATCTGCCAATAGATTTATTTTTCGAGTCCCTGTCCCGGGAGCGTGAAGAAAGGGCAATTGGAATTATTCTTAGTGGTACGGGAAGTGACGGAACCCGTGGTGCACGAGCTATAAAGGAAAATAACGGGATGATAATGGTTCAGGAACCTTCAGAAGCTAAGTTTGACGGTATGCCTAAAAGTGCCATTAATACAGGATTGGTAGATTATATCCTTTCTGTAAATGAAATGGGCCCTGAACTTAGAAATTTTATCTCAACGCCACCTATTTTTCATTTTAAGGATGGAGATGTACAATATGATGAAAAGGAGTTAAATAAAATCCTCAATTATATTGATGAAAAGGCCGGTCTTGATTTTAGAGAATATAAATACGCAACCCTTGCAAGACGTGTAGCAAGACGCGTTAATATATGTAAGTGTGATAGCCTTGGTGACTATTACAATTTTCTTCAGAACAATGAGGAGGAAGTGGAAATTCTCTACAGGGAATTTTTGATTGGTGTTACTAAATTCTTCAGAGATGAAAAAGTATGGGAAATACTTCGCGAAAAGGTATTTCCAAAACTTATCGCGGATAAAAAAGACGGAGAGGTTTTAAAGGTATGGGATGTTGCATGTAGCACCGGCGAAGAAGCTTATTCTTTTGCGATGTGCCTTCAGGAAGAAATGGAAAAACAGGAAAAAGAGATTGAAATTAAGATCTTCGCTACAGATATTTCGCAACCGCATCTCGATATTGGAAGCAAGGGAATTTATCCTGAAAGTATCGTTGCCGACGTTTCCAGAGATTTTCTTTTAAAATATTTCTTAAGTAAATCTCAAAGTTACCAGATTATTGAGAAAATAAGGAGAATGGTAATTTTCTCCAAGCATAATATTATCAAGAATCCGCCTTTTAGTAATATGGATATGGTGGTATGCCGTAACCTGCTGATTTATTTTCAGAATAGCATACAAAAAAAGGCGATGAATGTACTTCATTACGCACTTAAGCAGGATGGAATACTTGTTCTTGGTACCAGTGAAAGTGTTCAGGATCACAAGGATAATTTTGCAGAGATTGACAGGAGATGGAAAATTTATAAAAATATAGAACCCAGTAAGCGTCTTAAAAACGGGATTAGCCACGCAACGGCGACCGGGAAAAATAATTCAAAATTACTTAAGAATGAATCTACAACTAACAGGCGAAGTTTTAGAACGCAAACCAATCCTATAAGAACCAAATTACAGGTGGAACTCAACGAAACTATTCTGGAACAATTTGGCGGCGCTTCAGTATTTGTGGATGCCGATTATAATATTTTACAGGCGGTAGGAGAATTTAGAAAATACGCTAACCTTCCGGTATCGGGCTTTTCAATCAACTTACTGGATATGCTGGATACAGACCTTAAATACGCGGTCCAATCAACATTCAATAAAGCCCATAAAGAAGAAAAGAAAGTCATCTACCGCGATGCGGTGGTCAAACAGGGAAAGAACAGAATTGGTGCCGATATAATTATCAAACCCTATACTGAATTCAGTATTGACGGAGAGACTAATTATGTGATCACGTTTGTAGAGAAGGAGCTCAACCTTGTTGAGGTGCAGGAAGTTCCTAAAATTAGTCCTTCTAACCAGACCAAGGAATACGTTTCTAATCTTGAAGAGGAGTTGAAGAAAACCAAGGAAGAGCTGCAAACTTCCCTGGAAGAAATTGAAACCAGTAACGAGGAGTTACAGGCAGCTAATGAAGAATTATTAGCCTCTAACGAAGAGTTACAGAGTACCAATGAGGAATTGCAGAGTGTAAATGAAGAAATTAATACGGTAAACGCAGAGAATATCCAGAAAATGGATGACCTCTCGGCACTAAATGCCGATATGAACAACCTGCTTAAAAGTACCGATATTGGTGTAATATTTCTTGATTCTAATTTAAAGATCAGGAAATTCACTCCGGCGATAAGAAAGCATTTCAGTTTAATAAATTCTGATATAGGAAGGCCTATTGATAATTTTACTAACAGCTTTGGTTTAAGCAGAAAGCAAAGTTTTCTGGACCGTTGCAGAAAGGTTCTGGACAGTGGAAAAATACTGGAAAAGCATATTGTATCCGGAGAAGGCAAGAATTATCTGCAACGCATATCACCATATATAGATTCAGATAATCAAACCAATGGAGTGGTTATTTCTTTTATTGATATTGAAACAATCCAGAAGTCTAAAGAGAAATTAATAGCCAGCGAGAAGCGTTTCAAATCGTTTTATGAAGATGATCCTGTTTTACATTTAAGTGTAGATCCTAAAACTTCACTTATCGTGCAGTGTAATAAGAAAGCTGTTCAAAAACTGGGATATGATTCTAAGGACGACCTGATTGGCAAACCCATCTTTGAATTTTTTGATCAGGAATCGCAGTTTTCTAACTCTAAACTTAAGACCAGCTTTAAGAAATCAGGTGAACTTATTAATCTCGATCAGAACATGATTACCAGGAAGCAAAGGAGGCTTCCGGTAATTTTAAATGCCACGGCAGAGAAGGATGAGAATAACAATCTTAAAACGATTCGTTATACCTGTGTGGATATTTCGGCACTTAAAAAGGCTGAAGAGCAATTAAAAGAACAAAAAAGTGATCTGGAGCGGGCTAACCGTGATCTGGAACAATTTGTTTCCATTTGTTCTCATGACCTTCAGGAACCGCTTTCCACTATTAAGTTTGGTAGTGATGTTCTTGGAAAGATGTATGCCGATAAACTTGATGAAAAAGGAGAGAATTATGTGAAGTATATTAAAAATGCTTCGGACAGGTTATCTTCTCAAATCAGGGCATTACTGGAACATTCCCGTATTGGTAAGAATGGAAAGAAAACAAGCGTTGACACCAAAGAACTTGTAGAGGTTGTAAAATATGACCTGGGGAAGAGTATCAAGGATACCGGAGCTAAGGTTCATACCGGTGCACTTCCTAAAATTAAGGCTTATGAAGTTGAATTGCGCTTACTGTTTCAAAATCTTATAAGTAACGCGATTAAATATGTGCCTAAAGAACGACCCCCCGAAATTCGAATTTCTGCCTATAAAGAAGATAAATACTGGGTATTCTCTATCGTAGATAATGGCAGGGGAATATCTAAAGAAGATCAAAAAAATATATTTACCATCTTTAACCGCGTTCCGGGTACCGAAAGTGAGGGCACTGGAGTTGGTTTGGCTCACGTAGAAAAAATTGTGCTTTTACATGAGGGTACCATTTGGGTAGATTCCCAGGAGGGAGTAGGAAGTACCTTCTACTTCAAAATAAAAGCCGTTTAATTATATGTCGGAGCAAAGTTATCCCGAAAAGGTAGATATTACCAATTGCGATAAGGAACCTATCCATATAATCGGTAAATCCCAGTCACACGGCGTTATTGTTGTTTGTAGCAGAACAGATTTAAAGATTACCCAGATTGGTAAAAATGCTGAAGAATTTTTTGGTATGCCATATCATGAGCTTCTGGGGGAACCAATTAGCCGACTTTTAGGTGATACTTTATCAACAGGTTTACTTCAATCTGAAAATCATGGAGAAACTACTGAGATTATGGAACTGGAAGTGAGCGCTCGAAAATTTGTGGTAATTCCTCATTTTTCAGGACCCAG
>JAGXII010000060.1 GCA_024635735.1 Christiangramia sp.
ATTAAATACTTTATCGTCTAACTGACGGATTATCATCGTTACATTGTTCGCCTGATATGCAGTAGTATCCGCGATAACCCTGAATGGAGTTTGTCCGTAAACATCTATCCTCTGGTATTCGCCATCTGCGTAATAATTTATATAAAACTGCAACTTTTCTACAACCTCCTCATTATGGGAACGAGACCGAAGAATAGTCATCGCAGTATTTACTTTATCTGAAGTACCACCCCAGTTAAAGGTTAGACTGGTATTAGAAGTAAAAAACGGATTCTGATCATCTTTTATGGATATCTGGTTACCAAGACGGTATACCGGTAATTTCCGAACATTATTGTAATAGGCAACCGCGAGACTTATGCCCACAGAAAGAAGAATAAGTTTCCAGTAACTTATAACCTTTAATAAAAATCCTTTAAAATCAAAGGTGGATCCTACGTCCGAAATATGATCATCTTCCTGCGCCATTATCTGGTTGTTAAGAAATAAATTGAAGTTGCTAAAGTTATTAGACTGGTAACAGTTCTAAATACCTCAAGGCCGGTAGTCCCCAGACCCAATGCTTTTCTCGGTAACGGATTCACTACAATCATGTCATTGGGTTGAATATAATAATAAGGGCTGTTTAGCGCACTTATATCTGTAACATCAATAGTATAAACTTCCTCCCCTTGTGGATATTGCCTGATAATCTGTACATGTTCCCGATCTCCATAATCATCAATACCACCTGCATTCGCAATAGCCTCCATAATAGTTACCTGATCTTTATAAATTACCTGACTTCCCTGACCTATTTCGCCCAAGGTGGTGTAACGAATACCTGCAAGCTTAACTGTTACAAATATATTAGCCTCTTCTTTAAAATATTCTTCCAGTAACTTCTTTTCTATTTTTTCTCTTACTTCTTTTTCAGTGAAACCCAGAACATTTACTTCTCCAAGTGTTGGAACACGTATATTCCCGTGATCATCCACTGTAAAGCCATCAAAATATACGGCCTCTTCGGTAGTTGCATTGGGATTTTCGCTGCCAACAGGGTTGAACATTCCAACAATATCCTGGTCAAGAGCCTTTACCCTTATACTTAACAGATCTCCTGTCTGGATACGATAAGGCTTGCGCAATCTTTGCACCTGTATTATGCTGTCTACTTTCTCTTCGTGCTCCTGAAGATAGGACATCTGTTTAGTAGAAACACAGGAGGTTAAGGCTAGTACGGCAGCGAATAAAAACAAAAATGATTTAAATCGCATAGAGGGCTTCACATAGTTTTAACAAATATAGTTTTTACGGGCTAATAACAAAATTATGTTTTAAAATTTATGTGTAGTGGGAGTTGAGATTTTAGATATGAGATTTTAGAAGTGAGATTTGAGTAGAACTGCCAGGTATTAGCGTTCATTGTTTATTGTTATCTGAATCTAGTTGCCGCCCTGAGCCTGTCGAAGGGTGAGTTGTCCGGGGTTTATAGTTATCTGAATCTAATTGCCGCCCTGAGCCTGTCGAAGGGTATTGTTTATTGTTCATTGGTTATTGTTCCTGAGACCAGCGTCACCATAAATTTATTTCAGGGTCTCATCATGAGATGCTGAAACAAGTTCAGCATGACAAAAAACTCATCTTTTGACCTCCTCATTATGGCCTTTCAATCGAATTGTAGGGTTTGAAAAGCTGCCATGAAACTGTGCCAAAAAATCTTATTTATTACTTAATTCCTGATAACTTTGTCGCACTGAGCTTGTCGAAGTGCCAATAAATGATTTTCGACAGAGAACATACAACCGAGAACACAAAACATGAATTATCTTTCAGTAGAAAATATTGCCAAATCATACGGAGAGCGCGAGCTTTTCAATAATCTTAGTTTTGGAATCAATGAAAACCAAAAGGTTGGATTCGTTGCCAAGAACGGAACAGGAAAAACCAGCCTGCTTAATATCCTGGCAGGAACCGACACTCCCGATGAGGGGCAGGTTATTTATCGCAATGACAAACGAGTCGCGTTTCTCTCTCAGGAACCCGATCTTGATCCTGAACTCACCATTGAGCAAACCATTTTTTCCAGCGACAACCCTACGCTTAAGGTGGTGGAACAATACGAAAAGGCCCTGCAAAATCCCGATGATGCCGACAATCTTCAAAAAGCCATGGATGCCATGGAAGCGAATGATGCCTGGGATTTTGAAACTATTTATAAACAGGTACTCTTCAAACTCAATTTGGAAGACCTGCAGGCTGAAGTGAAAAATCTTTCCGGAGGTCAGAAGAAAAGGCTTGCCCTGGCGAGAATGCTTCTAAAAAAACCAGATTTTATTATTCTGGATGAGCCTACCAACCATCTGGATCTGGATATGATCGAATGGCTGGAGGAATACTTTAAAAAAGAAGATTTTACCATCTTTATGGTAACTCACGACAGGTATTTTCTGGAACGAGTCTGTAATGAGATCATTGAGCTGGAAGATGGAAAACTATATACCTATAAAGGAAATTATTCCTATTACCTGGATAAAAAAGAAGAACGCCACCAGCTTGAGCAGACGAATACTGATAAGGCTCAGCAGCTTTATAAAAAAGAACTGGAGTGGATGAGGCGGCAGCCCAAAGCGCGAACTACGAAGTCCAAATCCCGTATCGAAGATTTTCATGATATAAAACACAGGGCAAGCCAACGTAGACTTGATCATAAGGTACAGTTGGAACTTAATATGGAGCGGCTGGGAAGTAAGATCGTAGAGATTCATAATGTCTCTAAAGAATTAGGCGGAAAGAATCTAATCTCAAATTTAGATTACGTTTTTAAAAAGGGCGAGAGACTGGGTATTATCGGGAAAAACGGAACCGGAAAATCCACATTTTTAAATATGATCACCGGAAATATCGAGCCAGATACCGGAAAGATTGTTATCGGGGAGACCGTTAAATTTGGGTACTACACACAGAAAGGCATAAAGATCAAACCCGGCCAGAAAGTAATTGAGGTAATTAAAGAATTCGGGGATTATATTCCTTTAAAAAAAGGTCGTCAGATCTCTGCCGAACAGCTCCTGGAAAGATTTCTCTTTGACCGGAAGAAACAATATGACTTTGTAGAAAAGTTGAGTGGGGGTGAAAAGAAGCGACTCTACCTGTGTATGGTTCTTATTCAAAATCCCAACTTCCTGATTCTCGATGAGCCCACCAATGATCTGGATGTCCTTACCCTGAATGTACTTGAAAATTTCCTTTTAGACTTCCCGGGTTGTATTATCGTGGTCTCTCACGACCGGTATTTTATGGATAAGATCACCGATCACTTATTCATATTTAAAGGAGATGGAGAGGTACAGGATTTTCCCGGGAATTATACAGATTACAGAGAGTATGAAGCTTCCAAACCCAGGGTCGAGAAAACAGCTTCTAAAGATACTCAGACTAAAAAAGAGAAAAAAGAATTCAAGACCAGTAATGCCGGTCCTTCTCTGAGTTATGCCGAGAAGCAGGAATATAGCAAGCTGGAAAAAGAGATCGCTAAGCTTGAAAAAAAGAAAGAAGACGTCCAGCAAAAATTTCTGAAAGAATTAAATGCTAATGAAATTGCTGAAAATTCAGTGAAATTGAAGGAGATAGAAAATGACATTGAAACGAAGACCGAAAGGTGGTTTGAGCTACTTGAGAAGTTAGAGTCATAGGGAAGTGGAAAGTGGATAGATTTAAAAAGAAAAAATTATGGAAGAGGTAAAGTTTAATTTTGAAGATTTGAAGGTTTATCGAAAAGCCCTTGATTTCACGGACTTTGTTTATGATCTTACCTCTAAATTCCCGGCCAGGGAGAAGTATGGTTTAAGTTCGCAATTTACCAGAGCAGCCGTTTCTATTGCTCTAAATACTGCTGAAGGATCGGGAGATTCAGATCCTCAGTTTCATCGCTTTCTTCAAATTGCTGAGGGTTCCGTAAGAGAATGTATTACCTGTTCCACTATTGCATTTCGCAGAGACTATATTACTAATGAAGAAAACAAAAAAGCGCGCAACGTTTTACTCGAACTTCTCAAAATGATAAGGAGTCTTCAGCATTACCTGAAAAATAAGAAAAGAAATTAAAATTATTTCCACTTTCCTCTCTCCACTCAAAAACAGAAAACCGAAAACGACTTAATGATCTTTCAAATAGTTTCCTATCTAAAATTCCTTTCAAAAAGCCAGAACCAACACGGGCTCCACTCCCCTTTTGTGTATGATCTTGTGACAAAATGTTTTTACGATAAATCAGATTACAAGGATTACGAACTGATTAGAAACTACAGAAATGATTTATTAAGGAATAAGGATCTGATCGAAATCACAGATTTTGGAGCAGGAAGTCGTATTTTTAAATCGAATGTACGTCCGGTTTTTTCAATCGCGAAAAATGCCGGTATCACGCTTCATAGAGCGAAATTACTTTATAGGCTGATCAATTATTTGAAAATAGAAAATACCCTGGAGTTGGGCACCTCACTAGGCATAGCAGCTTCAGCTATCGCAGCTAATAAAAGTACCCGGCTTAGCACCATAGAAGGTTGTCCTGAAACTGCTGGGATTACCTTAAACCAGTTTCAGAAATATAATCTTAAGAATGTTGACCTGAAGATTGGTCAGTTTGATAAGGAACTGGATACGATTTTAAAAGATAAACCGCGATTTGACCTGATCTATTTTGATGGCAATCATCAGAAGGCAGCTACTTTAGAATATTTCGAAAAACTTCTGCCTGCAGCGCATAATGATAGCGTTTTTATTTTTGATGATATCCACTGGTCAGGAGAAATGGAAGAAGCCTGGCAAGAGATCAAAGAACATCCTGATGTACGGGTTAGTATTGATACTTTTCAGTGGGGACTTATTTTTTTCCGGAAGGAACAGGCCAGACAGGATTTTAGCATCAGGGTCTGATTCAACACAAAAATTGTTTTAGGTATTCTGAAAAACCCTTATCATTAATTTTTTAATCCTGGGTTATGAGCCTTCTTTATACCAAAGATATATTGGGATTAAGGGATATAATTTCCGCCTATCGAAAATTTAGCGTAAAATTTGAAGTGAAGATCCCGTAAAATTTCAGGCTGTTTGAGTTAAATCAATTTTGAATTTTAAAAACCTCCACCTTACGAGTTCCTGAAATTTAGGGATAGAACGATAAATTTAGGTAAGTTTTCGTAAGCCTAGACTTTTTTGTTTCTCCTGAGCGCAGTCGAAGGATCCGGCGATGCAAAAAAGAAATGTTTTAAAAAGTGCGGAAAGGCAAAATTGATTTTTAGAAAAGATTTTTTTTGTAACAAAAAAACTAAATTCACGTCATACAAATGAAATTTTGTCTTCATGAGTAAAGTAATTGAAATAAAGAATATCACCCGGGATTTTCCTTTAGGTCAGGAAACGGTTAAAGTTTTAAAAGGCATAGACCTTGAAATTGAACGCGGTGAATATGTCGCGTTCATGGGGCCGTCTGGTTCTGGAAAATCAACTTTAATGAATTTACTTGGATGCCTGGACACTCCCACCTCCGGTTCTTATATTCTAAACGGAAAGGATGTGAGCAAAATGAGTGATGATGAACTGGCTGAAATAAGAAATAAGGAGATAGGATTCATATTTCAAACCTTTAACCTTCTTCCAAGAACAACGGCACTTGATAATGTGGCCCTGCCTATGATCTATGCAGGCGCTTCAAAGTCGGAACGTAAGGAACGTGCGGAAGCAGTACTGCGAAGTGTTGGCCTGGGAGATCGCATGGACCATAAACCCAATCAGCTTTCGGGAGGTCAACGCCAGAGAGTTGCCATAGGTAGGGCACTGGTAAACAAGCCTTCTATTATTCTTGCCGATGAACCCACGGGAAACCTGGATTCCAAGACTTCTGTGGAGATCATGAATCTGTTTGACGAAATTCATGCCAATGGCAATACAGTGATCCTGGTTACCCATGAAGAAGATATCGCCAAACATGCTCATCGTATTATTCGTTTAATGGATGGTACTGTGGCCAGTGATGAAAAGCAATCGGTTGGTAGTCTAAGGTAGCCCTGAGCCTGTCGAAGGGTGTTGTGAGTTGTGAGTTGTGGGAGTTGAGATATTAGATATGAGATTTTAGATTTTAGAAGTGAGATTTGAGTAGAACTGCCAGATATTAGCGTTCATTTGTTTATTGTGAGTTGTGAGTTGTCCGGGGTTTATTGTTATCTGAAACTAATTGCCGCCCTGAGCCTGTCGAAGGGTGTTGTGGGTTGTGGGAGTTGAGATATTAGATATGAGATATGAGATTTTAGAAGTGAGATTTGAGAAGTGAGATTTGAGTAGAACTGCCAGATATTAGCGTTCATTTGTTTATTGTGAGTTGTGGGTTGTCCGGGGTTTATTGTTATCTCAATCTAATTGCCGCCATGAGCCTGTCGAAGGGTGTTGTTTGTTGTTAAAAATTTAAATTCTCCCTGAGCACGGTAGAAGGCTATAACTTTGAACTCTCCCTAATCTTTTCTATATTGCACTTATAAGTCACTCACAATGATCGAATTAGACCAGAAAACCTGGATTTATCTCGCCCTAATAGCTTCATTTTTAGTCTATTTCCTCTTTAGTTCCCGGAGAGCTAAAAAATTGAGGAAGCACAGGAAAAAGACAAGAAAAA
>JAGXII010000008.1 GCA_024635735.1 Christiangramia sp.
ATATATATCTACAAAAATCACCTCTGGCAGCAGGTCGATGTTATTTATATTTTCCTGCAAATATTTCAATGCTTCCCTGGCATCAGTATGTTGTAATACCTCATTTCCGAAGTTATGCTTGCGTATCAATCGCGATGTGATATAGAGATCTATGTTGTTATCATCGATCATCATGACAGTTTCGAATTTAGGCTGCATTTTCTCTTCCAATTTTTAGATTTTTTAAAGTAACAATGAAGGTGGTGCCAGCTCCTTCTTTAGATTCTACCTCAATGGTACCATTTAGTTTTTCAACGGTTTTCTTGACAATGTACAAGCCAATACCCGAACTGTTTGAGTTGCCGGAAATCCTGAAAAACATATCAAAAATTTTATCCTGATGCACCTCAGAAATTCCAATGCCGTTGTCAACAATAGTTAGTTTTAATCCTTCAATCTCTGTTATAGCGGTTATTTTTACGTATCGGTCAATTTCCTCATCTGTATGATATTTTACAGCATTGGAAACGAGATTTTCTAAAATTGCATTAAAACGTCTGGAATCTGAATAAAAAGGCTGTTCATCAAGAACCTGGATATTAAAATCTATTCCTTTCGCTTTCTTCATGCTGCGCAATGAATCCACAACGTCATATATGCTATTTTTGATTGGGACTTTCTCTACATCCAATTCTGTACGGTTATTTTGGGAATAGTTCAAGATATTCCTGATAAAGCCATCAAGCCGGTTGACACTTGTCTTTATCATTTTCACATGCTCTAGCGTTTCCGTTTCCCGGCAGTCTTCTTCTATAAGCGAGATCAAACCCATTACAGAGCCAAGAGGTGAACGTAGATCATGAGAAGCACTGTAAACGAAGCGGTCCAGTTCTTTATTTGCTTTTATGAGTTCTTTGTTTTGTTGATCAAGAAATAGCTCTACCTTTCTTGCCTCTGTTATGTCCTGGTTAATACCATGAAGACCTATCGCTTTTCCATTTTGATCAAATTGCAGTTTGGTTTTGCTGTAAACGTATTTTACCGTCCCGTCTTTCAAAAGAATACGGTGATTTTGAACGGTGTCGGTAAGAGTTTTTTGCGATTCATTAATTGTTGCCATTACCTGCTCACGATCTTCGGGATGAACAAATGAGAAATAAGTGGAGTGGGTTTGTCGGTTTTCTGTAGGAGAAATCCCGTAAATCCGGCAGCATTCTTCAGACCAAAAGGCTTCTCCTGTAGTAAAATCAAGTTCAAAATTACCGAGATTGGCAATTTGCTGTGCTTCCTTTAATCTAGTCTCACTTAGTTGAAGTTTCTCTTCTGCCTTTTTACTTTTTGTTACATCGTGGCACACCCCATAAACCAGGATTGGTTTGCCCTGTCGGTCACATATGAACCTGAATTTGTCCTGGATGTATTTAGTGGTTCCATTCTTTAGAATAATACGATGATTTAAAATACTTTCTTCTAATGTTTTTTCGGCTTTCTTTATTCCTGATTTTAATTCCTCAATATCGTGGGGGTGAATGAAGGAAAGCCAGTCGGAAAAAGAAAGTCTGTGTGTTTCTTCTGGTGGAATTCCGTATATTCGGCAGGTTTCTTCTGAAAAAGATAATTCCTGCGTGATAACATTAAGCTCCCAATTTCCAAGGTGCGCAATCTGTTGTGCTTCTTTTAACTTCTTTTCACTTTGCAACAGTCTTTCTTCAGCATTCTTACTTGTTGTGATATTGGTTACCATTGCTATATAACCTTTCAGGTTATTTTCGTGATCAAAAATTTGATTAGCACCAATCCTGGTCCATATCTCTTTTCCGGTTTTAGTGATGTACTTGAATTTTATTTGTTCGATAATCTTCTTATCTTCTAACTGTTCCAATTGAGCTGATATTCGCTTTCCTTCATTATCCATAAAAGAGAAGATTTTTTTTCCTAACATTTCTTCCCGGGAATATTCAAGAATTTCACACATTTTATCATTGACAAAGGTGGTACGGTAGTCTTTATCTACCATCCATATTCCTTCACGGGCCGTTTCTACTATTTGGCGATATTTCTTTTCACTCTCTTCCAGGGCTTGTTGTGCAATTCTGTTTTCAGTTATATCTTCTACAGAGTGCAGGATGTGTGTGACATTGTTATGGCCATCTTTTATTGGAATATTTTGCGCATCAAGATATATAACACGCGATTGGACATTTTGACCTACGGGAATAGTGAATTTTTGAAGTGCTAGTTTATGTGGCTGCTCTTGAGCGATTACCTGCTCCAGGGAGTTCTTTAAGTTAACGATATTATTTGCTTGGTCTTTTTCATTTTCAGGAAATGATTTTAAAATGACTTCGAAGAATCCTCTTCCTATTACCTCCTTTTCTGATGTTTGAAGTAAATCAAGGAAGGCTTTATTCACAGTAACAATAGTGAATTTCGGGGCATCTGCCAAGAGAACTATATTCGGAGTTGGTACAAGCTGGAAAATATTGTCAATTTTGAGGGGTAGAGCCATCGTACAGGTTTAAATTCAATTGCAGAAGCTATCTCCATAGCAGGTTTGTGCAAAATGAATGATTATTTGAAGGAATAGATCCTTTTTCAATATTTACAAGGTTATTTACTGGTTATAAATCATTTATGGTTCTGCTAAGCACAGTCCTTACTTATCTCCTCCAGGAATTTTAATGTTATTGGCTTTTCCTGAAAAGCAACTACATTTTTGTTCTTTCTGGCCAGGATGACTTCCTTGTCGTCAACCGATGAGGAAATGATATAGGCTTTACAATAATTCTTCAAGGTAGCTGACAGTTTATCGTACTCTTCCATAAATTCAAAGCCCGACATTAGCGGCATGTAAATATCCACAAAAATCACCTTTGGTAGTTTTTCGATATTTTTTTGGTTTTCCTGTAAGTATTGCAGCGCTTCCCTGGCAGTGGAAAACTGTAGAACTTCCTGTCCGAAGTTATTTTTGCGTATTAGCCGCGATGTGATATACAGGTCTATACTGCTGTCATCGATCATCATGACAGTTTCGAATTTAGGCTGCTTTTTCTCTTCCATCTTTTAAATTTTTTAAAGTAACAGTAAATACAGTTCCCACTCCTTCCTTAGATTCTACATCAATGGAGCCTTTTAATTTCTCAATGGTTTCTTTGACGATATATAAACCAATACCTGAACCATTTGACTTGCCGGAAATTCTAAAAAACATATCGAATATCTTTTGCTGGTGCTCCGGAGAAATACCAATTCCATTATCGGCAATAACGAGCCTTAAATATTCCTTATCTGAGGTAGCGGCGACGTTGATATATCGTCCCGAGGTGTCTTGCGTATGGTATTTTACAGCATTTGAAATCAGATTTTCCAGGATGGCATTAAAACGCCGCGTGTCTGAATAGAAAGGTTGTTCTTCAGTAATACTGATGTCGAAATTGATCCCCTTTGCCCTGTTCATGGTACGCAGCGAATCTACAACTTCCTCTATCTTCTGTTTTACCGGGATTTTTTCTACCTCCAGATCTGTCCGGTTATTCTGCGAATAACTAAGAATGTTTCTGATAAATGCATCAAGCCGGTTGACACTTGTTTTTATCATTTTTACATGCTCGAGGGTTTCCGTTTCTTCGCTGTCTTCCTCTATGAAAGAAATCAGCCCCAGAATAGAAGCCAGCGGAGAGCGTAGATCATGAGATGCACTGTATACAAACCGGTCGAGTTCTTTATTTGCTTTTAAAAGCTCCTTATTTTGTTGCTCAAGATTGCGTTCTGCTGTCTTCATTTGGGTGACATCCTGTACTGCCCCAACCATGGCTATTGGCTTTCCCTCGTGATTCCGTTCAAACCTGTACTTTGAATAGGTATGTTTGACCGTACCATCCCTTAAAATGATTCGGTTATTGATTTCAGAATCTGTTAGGGCTCTTTGTGCTTCCTCTAAGTTTGCCAGTACAGCCTCTTTATCTTCGGGGTGGATGAAGGTTAACCAATCCTCAAAACTCTGTTTATCGTTTTCTTCCAAGGGGACACCATATATCCTGCAGGTTTCATCAGACCATAAGGACACCCCGGTGGCAAAGTCAACCTCCCAACTTCCTAAATTTGCAATTTCCTGAGCTTCTTTTAGCTTGATCTCACTTTGCTTTAATCTTTCTTCGGCTTTTTTGCTTTCTGAGACATCCTGGACTATACCAAAAACCCCTTTCGGTTTTCCCTTTTCATCAAATTCAAATTTAACTTTTGCAAAGAGGTGTTTTATTGTTCCGTCTTTCAAAATGATGCGGTGGTTATAAACCGACTCTTCTAAGGTTATCTCAGACTTTTTCATTATTGATTTTACCTCGTCCAAATCTTCGGGATGAATGAATGATAACCAAAATTCTGTAGAATGTTTGTTTTGGTCTACCGGGAGACCATAGATACGACATGCTTCTTCAGAAAATATTTGTTCCTGGGTGGCAAAATCAAATTTCCAACTGCCAAATTGTGCTATTTTTTGAGCTTCCTTTAATCTAATTTCACTTTGTTTTAATTTTTCTTCCCCTCTTTTGCTTTCAGTAACATCCTGCACTATACCGACAATCTCTTTCCGTTCACCTTGTTTATCCAATTCAGGCCTGAATTTTCCCTGAATATATTTTACAGATCCATCTTTCGTGATGATACGGTGAGTATGAATCGCTCCATTCTTATGTTCCTCCCAGTTTTCCGTAACTTCCTTAAGATCTTCAGGGTGAACAAAAGATAGCCATTCTGAAATCGTATGTGAATTATCTTCCGGTTCAAGTCCGTAAACCCGACAAAGTTCATCAGAGAATGTCACTTTTTCAGTGGCAATATCAAGGCTCCAACTGCCAAGTAGAGCTATTTCCTGGGCTTCTTTTAATTTTTTTTCACTTTGTACCAGTTTTTCTTCCGCTTTTTTGGCTTCGGTTACATCATGAGCTATTCCGTATATTCCCTTGGGTTCACCTTTATCGTCTAAAACATATTTGGCTTTTCCAAAAATATATCTCACAGAACCATTTTTTAAGATGATTCGGTGGTTGTACGATCTTTCCTCTAATGTTTCCTCTGCTATTTTTATCTCAGCTTGCAGCCCCTCAAGGTCTTCAGGATGAATAAATGATAACCAATCCGAAAAATTCTGTATATTTTCCTCCGGGGAAAGACCATAAATCCGACAAAGTTCATCCGAAAATCTTGCTTCCTGGCTGGCAATATCAAAATCCCAGCTTCCAAGATGCGCGATCTCCTGTGATTCTTTTAATCTTTTTTCATTTTGTCGCAGTTTTTCTTCTGCTTTTTTATTTTCTGTGATATCGGTAACCATGGCTAGTTTTCCTTTGAAAACACCGTTTTCATCAAAAAGTGGATTTGAAGAAAACCTTGTCCAAATCACTTTTCCTGTTTTAGTGGTATATTTGAATTCTATTTGATCAAGCCTTTCTTTTTGCTTTGATGAAAGCTTTTCGGCCTGCTTCTTTCCCTCTTCATCCATAAAAGAAAAAATATTCTTTCCTATGATTTCTTCCTGGGAGTAATCAAGAATATCACACATTTTATTATTCACGAATATAAAATTGTATTCGGTGTCAAGAACCAGTATCCCTTCCTGTGCGGTTTCAACTATTTGCCGGTATTTCTTTTCACTTTTCTCCAGGGCCTGTTGTGCAGTCTTTGTGTCTGTGATATCAACCAGCATATTTACACCCCCCGTTACTTGTCCCGATGAACCCTTAAAAGGAACGGGATAAGTCAAAACATGGCGTTTACTTCCGTTTGGTCTTTCCATAACTAATTCCTCACCGCTCATTGTTCTGCTCTCTTTCAAGCTCAAAGCCATGGGGCAGAGATTTTCCGAAAGAAAATCACCTTTTAAGTCGTACATCTTCCAGGAGCCACACCACAATTTTTCTCCAATTTTAGGTGCTGTACCCCATAAAGCTGTGGCGGCTTTATTATAAAATAAAATACGCCCATCCAGATCGCAGGAATAAGTAGCTACTGGTAAATTTTGCATGAGTTCCCAATAACGTTTTTCGCTTTCCTCTGTTCTTTTGCGAGAGGTGACTTGTTCTGTTACATCTACAGCAAAGACAAGTATACCATTTACTTCACCTTTTTCGTTTCTATAGGGTTGATAAGTGAAATTCAGATACTTGTTTATAGGCTTTTCGTTTTCATTAATATCTAATGTTACGAGAGCTTCATTAGCTGTATAGGTTTGGCCGGTTTCGTACGTTTCATCCAGAGAATCAAAATAACCCTGTTCTTCCAATTTCGGAAATACTTCTTTTATAGATTTTCCTATGATATTGTCTTTTCCTACTAATTGTAATAAAAGAGGATTTACCATTTCGTATATATGGTGAGGCCCTTTTAAAACTGCCATAGCACAGGGGCTTTCCTCATAGAGATCTAAAAACCGTTGTTTTTGATTTTCAGATACTTTCTCTAAAATTCGTCTCTCGGTTACATCATCTACGGAGTGCAGGATGTGGGTGACCATGTTCTGATCATCTAAAACCGGAATGCTGAGAACATCAATATATTTTGTTACAAATTCAGAACTTCCGGGTATGGATAAAAGATGTTTTTGATGCGGTATTTTATGTGGCTCTTTGGTTTCTATTACCTGCTCCAAAGATTTTTTTAAAATCGTAATATTATGTAAGGCCTGACCCTCCTGGCTATTAGGGAATGATTCAGCTATGGCTTCAAAAACACCTTTTCCTACTGTCTCCTCTTCCGAGGAATTGAATAGTTCGAGAAGGATTTTATTAGCCGCGACAATAGTGAATTCAGCATTTGGTAGAAGAACCACACTAGGGATTGGAGAAATTTGAAATAGATGGTCAAATCTAGGTAGGGACATGATTTGTAGGTTTAAAGCAATTATTTGGGGCCACTAATATAGTTATATAATTTGCACAAAAGGCTTTTTATTCCCCCGATGGTATATAGAAGAGCTGGTTTTTTTTCGGAAAGGAACTTCTTATTCCAAAAAAAAGAAAAAAACAAGTTTACTTAAATTTTTATTCTGGAGCAGTATCCGGAAAATATAAATCGAAGCTTCATAAAAATATAGTTATAACTATCTGAAAATTAGTAAACTATATGTTATACCTGTTTTTTTATGTGGAGTGATTCAGGAATTTTCGCCATTTTACCTTTGGTTTGAGCAGCGAATTTTTTTTAAAAAAAACTTTAAAATTTTAAATGTTAAAATTTTAACTTTTGTTTATCTTGCATTGTTTTTATGTCAGGATGAGAGAAAAAATAACTGTTGTTGCCTTAATTACAATGTGGATTTTACATATTTTCTTTATGAAATCATCCAAAAAACCAAAAATGATTTTAAACGCTGATGAATTAATTATTTCCAGGCTTTTTCAAGTCTTCCTAATGAAAATAGGCCGTCATTAATCCTGTTAAAACTTCAGTAAAAGTTTCAAAAAGTGTCTTTGCTTTGGAAAAATTTACTTTTCCAATATTTCTTCTTAGGCGATGAATATTTCCTGTAATGATGCCTCCAAACCGATGAAGGGTCTCATTATAAAATAGATCAGTATTTCAATAAAGATTTATTTATTCTAAGGAGTGATCATGATATGAGCCCGGTGTGTTCCGGGATCCATAAGCCAGGGCATTCCGGGTACGTGAGGTTTATCTGGCAAGCCTGTAGATTCTGTTGTGGCAAATGGAGTATAAATCACGTACCGGAATGACGAATTTTGCAGTTCTCCTGTTTGCCAATTGTAATCAGCTTCATCACCACTGAGAACATATAGCATGCTGGGCACATCGGGCATAGTTAATGTGCCCGCTTCAACTTCATGTTTTCTGGTTCCCCTTATTTCCAGAACGTTTTTACCTTCAGCTTTTAATTCTCGTCCACGAGCCATAAAAGAATCCAGTTTTTTGGAATAGCAGGAAACATTTATTCCTTTCTGTTCAGGATTATCGGCCAGGCATACCAGGTTATTAGTACCTTTTCTTAAAACAACCATTTCACCCGAAGTATTATAGCCATAAACCATTGCTTCATCACGCTGATCTTCAGGAGCGGCAAGTACAGCTGTTTTTATTTGAATTTCAGGGGGTAAAATCCTGGTTTCATGTTCCTGGGCAATGATACATACTGAACAAAGGAAAAAGCCTATGGCGAATGAATATTTCATAACTGATAGATTTTTATAGCCTACTCATACCGGCTATTGTTTGTCTAAAGATATGAATTGTTTCAAAATGTAAAGCCAGGATAAAGCATTATTAATAACTTTAAGAAGGTCTCAAAAAGAAATTCTTTCCTTTCCTGAGTATATTATTTCAGTCAGAAATGTTGTGATCAAGGGTCTCACCAGATAAAAATACCTTTTATTCGATCTTCAGGTCAAGATCACCTGAAATATGATAGACGTGGCAGCAGTTTGCACC
>JAGXII010000061.1 GCA_024635735.1 Christiangramia sp.
CATGATGGTAAATATGTGAGGCGACCATTAGCTCATTTACTCCCGATTTCTTTAAGAATTCCCTGGTTTTTTCCTCTACAGTTTTTTTGCTTCCCACAAAGGAATATTTAAGCATACGCTCAAAGCCAGGATTTCGCGATAATTCTCTTAACGGAGGAGTCATTTCAATAGGTGGTTGCATATAATCAATATCCCCGGTCATAACTCCCAGCATCATTCTTAACATAGTGGTGGAAATTCGTTCTGCATCCTCATCGGTTTCTGCAGCGATGACATTAATACAGGCTATACTATAAGGCTCCTTAAGAAAGTCAGACGGCTGGAAATTGTTATTATAAATCTCCAAAGCTTCAAAAAGTTGCGCCGGAGCAAAATGACTGGCAAAAGCATATGGAAGTCCTTTTCTCGCCGCAAGATGAGCGCTATCTGTACTGGAACCTAAAATATATACCGGAACCTCAACTCCCTCGGCTACTGTAGCCCTGACTTTGGCTGCAGAATTTTCTTTAGAGAAAAGCTGTTGGATACGGTCTATTTCTTCGGGAAATTTATACACAGATTGCATCCTGTCTGCCCGGATGGCCTGTGCAGTAAGCTGGTCTGTACCCGGTGCCCTTCCAAGTCCCAGGTCAATACGACCGGGAAATAATGATCCAAGGGTTCCAAATTGTTCGGCGACTATTAAAGGAGAGTGATTGGGAAGCATAATTCCTCCCGATCCTACCCTGATTGTATTAGTCCCTCCTGCGATATGTCCGATTAAAACCGATGTGGCAGAACTGGCAATACTTTTCATATTGTGGTGCTCTGCGAGCCAGACCCTGTGATAACCAAACCCTTCCCCTTTTTGAGCGAGATCAAGAATATTACTAAATGTTTCCCCAATAGTGGTTCCATTGGCGACACTGGCAAGTTCTAATATTGAATAAGGAATTTGGTTTTGGAGCATATAATATAAATTATGAAATAACAATCAGACAAAAGTATAACAACCTCTTTGATATGTCGCAGACAAACTGAAACCTTTCAGGAGCAGATCGTTCAGCCCTGAGAAAAAGTTATCTTATCCGAATATTTTAAAGCTACATAGACCGGTGATTTTCTGTACGCTTCTTCATATTTTCATAATTATCCTTAGTTATTTTATCCATTTTCTCCGGCTCATTAAAATTAATCTCGATTTGTTGCTTACGCTCGTCACCTCCAAGGATCACATTGATCTTTTTATTCAACAAACCTTCGATTGTTTGTTTAGCAACTTTTTCGGCGCTATCCATATTACCGGCTTTTGCATTTTTCATCATATCCGTATCTGTAGCGGTTGGATAAACGGTCATGACATGCAGTGGATAATCGGGATATTCTCTTCTAATAGCATCTGAAAATTGCCTCACAGCTGCCTTTGTTGCTGCATAAACACTATAAAATGGCATTGCAATGTATCCAAGGCCGGAGGAAATATTAATAATTGCCCCTTCCTTACTTTTCTTCAGTAAGGGAAGTACTTTTTTAGTTAAAAGAATTAATCCGGTGAGATTTATATTAATCTGGTTAATGATATCTTCATCGCTTATTTCGGTTAAAGGTCCTGCGCTAACCACACCGGCATTATTTACAAGTATATCCAGACTTCCCCAGGCATCTTTAATCTTTTGAGAAATATTCTCTACATCATCAGTTTTGGAAATATCTCCCGGAATAAAAAGAAAATTAACGGCACTAAATTCTGATCCAAGTTTTTCAAGATCCTCCTCATTTCTTCCTACTACTGCTATTTCAGTCACTTCGTGTTCTACAAGTTGCCGGATAATTTCGCGGCCTATTCCTTTACTTCCACCAGTAACTAATATTTTTTATTGTATATCCGCTTAGTGTCCACTTGCTGTAATGCTTGCTATTACTAACCTGTCAAATATTTTGTCCCCGAAATACCGTCTGTTTAACTTGTAAACGAACTCATTGAGGTATAATTGCAGGTATTTTTTCTTGATTTTATGGTAGGTGCCAGCGAAATTCCGTTTTGCATTACTAATGGCAATGTGTACCCATTTAAGAGTTTCTTTAGTGGTTGTCTCATTGGATTTTTCAGTGATATGTAGTTCAACGTAGTCTGCGATATCAAGGTAGGATGTGCTTTTGTCTGTAAATACAATAACTTGTTCCTCATCAATTGCCTTTTTCAGGGTATAGGCAGTTCCTTCAGCTTTGTGGTCATTAAGCACTTTTGCCTTAAAATACCTGCACTGCCTTTCTACTTTACCGGTATCGAGGTCTTCCAGTACAGTACTTTCAGCCATTACCATAACATTGGATTTTGTTTTGCTGCCGCGACCGGCTTTTTGAGTTTGATGATCGTGCTTGCATGCTTCGATGGTGAAATAACCTTCATCCATTTCTATCATACCTTCCAGGGTATAGCGATCATCTCTTTGTCCCATTGCTTTTCTAAGTTTATGAACCATCGCCCAGACCGGCTCATAGCGCTTCAGGCCAAGTTGCCGTTGGATCTCCTTACTGGAAAACCCCTTTTTGGTAGTGCTTAAAAGAAAAATAGTTTTGTACCAGATCATAAACGATAACTTGGAACTTTCCAGGATAGTGCCACTACGCAAAGAAATCCTTGCTGTACAAGACCTACATTGGTAGCTCCATTTATTTTGAAGCCAATAATGATCGGTAGATCCGCATCGATTGCATACCACTCCTTCTTTATCTCGCTGCTCTTTGAAATGTAAGCGATAACTTTTTTCGTCAGTAAAGTGAACTCCAAATGAAAATATATCCATGGTAAAACTAGTTAATTCAATCAAATATAGGATATTTTCCATTAATTAGGAATATTTACGGACATACAGTATTTTTTTATCCTTTAAAATCATATTTTAAGTTTTAATCAAAATTTAAAGATTCTTAATCGATTTATTCTTTAGCATCCCCTTAATTTCTTGCCAAAATTGACCTAATTAAAAGCTTCACCTTTATTCTTTCACCTATTAGGCTTAACTTGGAAACTCACTTTTTTTATTAATTATACCTTAATTGCTCTTCATATATGAGAGAAGCTATTAAATTTACCTTTATAGCCCTTTTTATTACTGGAGTCATAATTCTTATTATTCTCTGGCCTGTTTACGGAATTTCTACTCTAGGTTTATTAATTTTTGGTTTGGGTATCTATGATATCCTGCAGAAGAAACACACCATTCTAAGAAATTTTCCGGTGCTGGGACATATGCGATATCTCCTAGAAATGATAGGACCGGAGTTACATCAGTATTTTGTTGAAAATGATACCGATGGTACTCCTATAGACCGGAATCACAGAACTTACGTTTATGAGCGGGCAAAGCGGCAAAATCAAACCCATCCATTCGGGACGGAACTGGATGTAGAAGAAGAAAATTACAGATGGATGCATCACAGCATTTATCCTTCTAAAAAACTTGAAAAACCACCCAGAGTAATGGTTGGTGGCCCCGACTGCAAAAAACCCTATTCAGCAAGTCTTTTCAATATTTCAGCGATGAGTTTTGGAGCACTAAGTAAAAACGCGGTAGAGGCTTTAAATCTTGGAGCTCGTGCCGGGAATTTTTTCCACGATACGGGAGAGGGTGGAATTTCACCCTATCATCGCAAAGGAGGCGACCTGGTATATGAAGTTGGGACGGGTTATTTTGGATGCAGAACTAAGGAAGGTCGATTTTCTCCAGAAGCATTCAGGGAAAAAGCTGCTTATCCAGAAGTGAAAATGATTGAACTCAAACTTTCCCAGGGAGCTAAACCCGGTCATGGAGGAGTGCTTCCGGCGGTGAAAAATAATGAGGAAATCGCTAAAATAAGAGAAATAGAGCCTCATACTAAAGTTTTGTCACCTCCGGGACATAAAGAATTTAATGACGCCACAGGTTTGTTGAATTTCATTAAACAAATGCGAGAACTTTCTGAAGGCAAACCAATAGGATTCAAACTATGTATAGGGAACCGCCAGGAGTTTATTGATATCTGTAAAAAAATGACGGAGACCGGAATAAAGCCAGACTTCATTACAATTGATGGTTCTGAGGGAGGAACCGGTGCTGCCCCTGTAGATTTTTCCAATTACGTGGGTATGCCATGGGAAAAAGGATTGATATTCGCCGTAGATACTTTGAATGCTTATGATCTTAAAAAGGATATTCGCGTTTTTACCGCCACCAAAATATTTACCGCCTTCGATATCTTTAAAGCTTTATGCCTTGGAGCAGACGTATGCAGCTCGGCCCGGGGAATGATGCTTGCTCTCGGATGTATACAGGCTTTAAAGTGCGATACTAATGAGTGCCCTACGGGAGTAACTTCCAATAAACCTTCTTTAAGGCGCGGACTTGTGGTTGAAGATAAATGGAAACGTGTAAGAAACTATCATTACGAAGCCATAAACGACTTCCTTGAATTGTTTGCAGCCGCCGGATGTAAAGACCCGGAAGAATTGAACAGGACTTTGATTTATAAAAAAATAGGTCAGGAATTAAAGAACTATGAAGATATGTATCCGACTAAAAAGTCGGGTTCTGCATTGGCTTTGTAAATTTAAAACCTTAGGGAAATGATTAAAAGTGATAAGATTATGACAAAAATCACTGCAATTTTTGATCATTTTTTAATGTTTTCATTTGAAAAAATCTGGGGGATTCCCCTTAGGTAATTCTTCCAATAAATAATCATAACTTTAAATATCAAAGTTTTGGTTACAGAATAAGTTATAAACTGTAACTTATTCTTTAATTAATCAACCAAAAAGGGATAGTGAAAATTATCCCTTTTTATTTTTCTGCTTTACCATAGTTTCTTAGCCCTGTTCCAAACAAAACTTTAAATTTTTCGATTTTAAATTTTCTCTGGAAATTACTGGAAAGAGGAATTTCCCATAAATATTTAGCCGCAGCAGGTTTTGCCATATTTTTCTTTTATAGTTTCTGGATGTATAACCTTATGACACCGGATACGGGATCTGAACTTATGTTCTGGCCGCTGGTGGTAAGAGGAATGGGGTCTTGGATTATTATTTGTTCCCATCACTACCTTATCTCTTTCTACCTTAAAGGGAAAAGATATCGGGGAAGGCGCGGCATTTACAGGAATGATGAGACAGCTGGGAGGTTCCTTTGGAATTGCAATTATTACCACCATGGTTTCCCGGTTAGGCCAGCAGCACAGGGTTGATCTTATACCAAATATAAGTGCGATAAACTTCCAGGTGCAGCAAAGAATTCAGGGTATTAAGCAAATGTTCATGAGCCAAGGTTTTAGCGCGAATGAGGCGCTGGAAAAAGCCTATCAGGTTATTAACGGAAGCATTGCGAGACAAAGTGCGGTTTTATCCTATATGGATATCTTTCTTTATCTGGGCATCCTGTTTCTTTTATGTGTCCCTTTCGTTCTTCTCATTCGGAAGAATAAAAATAATAGCTCACCCGCAATTTCTGATTAAGTTGTTTTGCCCCAAAAGAAAAACCTGTGTCCCCCAACACAGGTTTTTTTTATTTGAATTATTCTGAAGGAATTTCAATTCATAGAAACCTAATGTATTTTAGGCAAATACATTTCAGGATAACCGAAAAAGGCCTTGAGATGAAACTGAATAAAAAAAGCCTCATCTTTCGATGAAGCTTTTAGAGCGGGAGATCACGCTTTTGGCGTGACGACCTTTTCTTGAGACGGAGATCACGCTTTCGGCGTGACGACGTTCCGTTTTGAGCGGGAGACCGGGTTCGAACCGGCGACATTCAGCTTGGAAGGCTGACGCTCTACCAACTGAGCTACTCCCGCCTGTGACTGCAAATATAATTGGAAACTTTTTCAACTTCCAAAAATTTTTCCGGCTTTTTTAAGAGCGGGGTTTTTGATTCTGCCTTATGCCCTATAAAATCTTGTTAAATGCAGACAACAGGATTCTTTTTTCTCCTAAAATAGTTCTATTTTTAGCTACTACTTCAATAAATTTAAATAAGAAGAAATGGATTTTAAAAAAAATAAGACAGGTAAAATTCAAGACCTGATTGATAGTAAATTACTGGAAAAACGAAAAATATATATGTGGGGCGAGGTGAGTGACAAAACCGCCAAATATGTTATAGACAGACTTGAGTTTTTGGACCTTGAAGGCCATGATGAAATAGAATTATTTATAAATAGTCCGGGAGGCTACGTAACTGATGGGTTTGCCATCTACGATACTATTATGTCTCTGGAATCTCCGGTTTCCACGATATGTACTGGACTGGCCGCTTCCATGGGATCAATTTTACTTTCCGCCGGAAAGAAAGGACGCAGGTTTATACAACCCCATGCAAAGGTTATGATTCACCAGCCCAGTGGCGGTGCCCGGGGACAGGCTTCCAATATTGAGATCGCCGCGAATGAAATTTTGAAAACCAAACATCTTAGTGCCGAAATCCTTGCCGAAAACTGCGGTCAGACTGTTGAAAAAGTACTGAAAGACTTTAATCGCGATTATTGGATGGATGCCCAGGAATCGCTTGATTATGGCATCGTAGACGGCATCTACAAAAAATAATTTATGCAAATAAAACATAAAGAGAACAGCCGCCGAGGGATGTTCTACATTGAAGATGAAAAAGGACTGATCGCAGAATTAACTTACCATAAGGATGGTAATAATATCCTCACCATCGACCATACCGAAGTAAAAAGAAAGATGGAAAATCGTGGAATTGGCTCCAGCCTTGTAAAGGAAAGCGTTCGTTATGCCCGTGAAAATAATTTCAAGATTGAGCCTCTTTGTCCTTTTGCTGAAGTTCAATTTGAACAAAATCAGTCTTACAATGATGTAAGAGCCTAGTTCTCCCAGGTAGGATCAGTAATAACTGATAAATCCCAGATTATGCGATTTCGCTTTCTTATTATGGCAATCCTCATTTCGCTTGCTTCTTTCTCCTGTAAAGATGATAAAGAACAGGGAATTGAAGAACGAAATGAGGTTAAGGAGATTACCAGTCTTAGCAATGATAAAAAAATAAAAGAAGTTCTAACCGAAGGAATCCTTACCGATTCTTTAGATCATCCAAATGAAGTATTAGATTTTTATCGACAGAATAATTTCCAGCCTGCATGGAATGAAAGGAAGTACAGGGAAGTGCTTTATCGGAATATTGAAACTATAGAAGATGATGGATTGTTCTTTAAGGATTACCATGGCTCCTATCTGAAAAAAACTCTCTCTAATTTAGATACTAATACAAAGGAAGAAAACAACAGGCTTGAGATCTTATTAACAGATGCATTCTTAAGTCTTTCAGAAGACCTTGGTACCGGAAAGCTCAATCCAAAAGACATTTATGAGATTTGGGGAACCTCTGTAAATAAAATCAATGCGGTAGATCTATTAAAAAACGCCATAAAAAATGGCGATATTCAGGAAGCACTGGATTCTGCAAGACCTCATAATATTGTTTATAGCGGCTTAAAAAAATCTTTGAAAGAATTCAAGGAAAATGAAAATTCAGAGAATACTGCTATAACAAAGATACCTGAAGGAAAGCTTATACGACCGGGGGAGTCTTCTCCCAGGGTTATTTTAATCAGAAAAAGATTTCAGGAACTTGGCTATACAATTAATTCAAACGCTCCGGACTCGCTGTACAACTCAGATCTGGAAAAGATTGTAAAGGATTTTCAAAAAACCAGAGGCCTGGAAATAGATGGCCTTCTTGGTAATTCCACAATTCGCAATCTTAATACAACCCGTGAAGACCGGTATCATCAGCTGCTTGTAAACATGGAGCGCTGGAGATGGTATCCCCGTGATTTGGGTGATCATTATATTATTATTAATGTGGCAAATTTTGCTCTTCAGGTAGTTAAAAATGGAGATACGGTTCGCACACATAAAATAATGGTAGGCACCCAAGCCCGAAAAACACCAGTATTTTCAGATGAGATCTCCTATATTGTTTATAATCCAACCTGGACCATCCCTCCTACCATCAAAAAGAATGACGTTATTCCGGGATCAAAACGAGATTCGGAATATTTAAACAAAAAACATCTTAAGGCTTACGATCGCCAGGGAAATATAGTAAACCCCTCAACAATAGACTGGTCTTCTTCTGCTGCACTTAATTATACTTATCGCCAGCAGGCAGGTCCTGCCAATCCACTGGGACTGGTAAAGATTATTTATCCTAATAAATATATGATCTACCTCCATGATACTCCTTCCAAGGCGCTATTTGATAAAAACATCAGAGCTCAGAGTTCGGGATGCGTAAGAGTTCAGGATGCTTTAGAGCTTGCGAAATACCTTTTAGATGATCAGGATAAGTATGATGATAAAAAAATACAGGAAATCTTAGAATCAGGTAAGACAACTGAAATCCCGGTAAACAAAAAGGTTCAGGTCCATCATTTCTACTGGACAGCATACCGGGAAAGTGATAGTATAAGATTTATAGAAGATGTCTACAATCTGGACCAGGATCTCTGGAACAGACTTAAACCTCAGGAATAATTTAAAAATCCAGATTTAGAAAGGTAACGATCATCATTTTTATTGATGTAAACTACCGATTCACCTTTTATGGTATTAATAAGATTTTTAGCAATTTTATTAGGAACAGCCGGGCATCCATAACTTCTTCCAAGTCTGCCATATCTTTTTATAAAAGACTGCTCAGCATAATCAGCTCCATGAATTACCACATAGCGCTTACGGGCATTGGAATTAATTCCGTTTTCCATTCCGTCAATAAAAAGAGAAAGACCATTTTTACCGTAATAAGTCTCGCCTGTTATATAAAAACCAAGGGAGCTCATATGTGAGTTTACCTGGTTTGAAAACTTATTGGCGAATTCAACTCCGGTTTTTTGACCATGAGCCACATAGGTATTAAAAAGAACTTCTCTGGAATCCATATTCAGAATCCACATTCTTTTTTCGGTGGAGGAAAGATCAAAATCAATAATAGTAAGAACCGGATTAATTACTTTTCCCGATTCCTTAAGTTTATAATAGCCGCTCATTGCCTTTTCAAAAACCGGCAGCGATGGCATTGTTGTGTTTTTTACAGAGAAACTTTCGTAAAGGCCTGAAACCTTTTCTTCAAATGTAGTTTTCGCTTTAGATTCAACTAGAAGATCCAGAGCTTTGTTGGATTTTTCTGTGTTGTTGAGTTCATCGGTACTACTGAAGGCGAATGAAAAAATTAAAACTCCAACAACAGTAAGGATTCGATACGTCATATATTTAATTCTTTGTTAATTAAAACCAAAAGTCTTGCCAACATACAAATTTTCAGAATAAATCTGGAAAAATGGTGGACTTTAACATTTGACCCCTTTACAGGCTTTATAATTAGTGGTTTAAGATCAAAAATTTCATGCAGTAGGATAACGATCAAAACCACATATTATTTCATTTAAATGTTAATATTTGAAATAAAATACAGGAAATAATCAGATAAAATTTGTTAAAATCGAAGGACATGAGCAGGAAATCCCGTTTTGTGAAAAAACAAGTAGTCCAGAAAATTCAGGCAACCAGAAAAAATTGAAACCAGATTTAATAAAACATTATCGGCTTCTGCTCAGGCTTTACGAGCATTTGTTTTTATCTTTAGCCCCCAAATTATACTTGCAATGAATAAGAAAGTTATTTTAATGATTCTGGATGGCTGGGGTATTACCCAGAATCCGGAAGTTTCAGCTGTTGCACAGGCAAACACTCCATTTATGGACTCACTTCCTGGCAAATTTCCTCATGCCTCTTTACGTACCGACGGGATGAATGTTGGGTTACCAGAAGGACAGATGGGAAACAGTGAAGTTGGACATATGAATCTGGGAGCTGGTCGTATCGTCTACCAAGATCTGGTAAAGATTAATATGGCAGTTGAAAAAGACACTCTTATTGACGAACCTGTCCTGGAAGAAGCTTTCAGCTATGCAATAAAAAATAATAAGCCTGTTCACTTTATGGGATTGTTAAGTGATGGAGGAGTTCATTCTCATATCAATCATCTTAAAGGCCTTTTAACTGCAGCCGATAAGCTTGGGGTTAAAAATAAATATGTTCACGCGTTTACAGATGGACGGGATGTAGACCCACATTCTGGAAAAGGTTTTATAGAGGATCTCCTCCCCCATTTGGAAAAGACCAATTCGAAACTGGCTTCAGTAGTTGGACGTTATTATGCAATGGATCGCGACAACCGTTGGGAACGTGTAAAAGAAGCTTATGATCTAATTGTAAAGGGAAAAGGAAAAGAAACCACCGATGCTCCGGCAGCATTACAGGAAAGTTATGATAATGATATAAGCGATGAGTTCATTAAACCTATAGTTCTTACCGATGAAAGTGGTAACCCTGTAGCAACGCTTAAAGAAAAGGAAGTGGTTATTTTCTTTAATTTCAGAACAGACCGTGGACGTCAACTTACACAGGCACTTTCTCAAAAAGATTTTCCTGATTATGATATGAAGAAACTTCCGTTGTATTATGTCACTATGACCAATTACGATGAGAGATTTTCAAATGTACATGTCATTTTCAAAAAGGATAATATTCAGGCAACTCTAGGAGAGGTATTGGAATACCAGGGTAAAAAACAGATTCGTATCGCCGAAACTGAAAAATACCCTCACGTAACCTTTTTCTTTTCGGGAGGTCGGGAAAAACCATTTAGGGGAGAAAGCAGAATTATGTGTAATTCCCCGAAAGTGGCCACCTATGATCTTCAACCAGAGATGAGCGCCAATGAAATAAAAGACAAGATTATACCTGAAATCGAGAAAGAATCGGCAGATTTTATCTGTCTTAATTTTGCCAATCCCGATATGGTTGGTCATACAGGAGATTTTGATGCCGCAATAAAAGCTTGTGAAACCGTGGATACCTGCGCTAAAGAGGTAGCCGAAACTGCCTATGATAATGGATATTCAGTCATTATCATCGCAGACCACGGAAATAGCGAGGTAATGGAAAATCCTGATGGCAGCCCTAACACTGCTCATACTACCAATCCGGTTCCATTAATACTAATGGATACAGATGTAAAAACCATTAAGGATGGAAAACTTGGGAATATTGCTCCCACAATTTTAGAACTTATGGGCATAGAAAAGCCCGATTTAATGACAGAAGATTCACTAATTTAATATTTATGACTAAATACTTAATCGTACTGGCGGTAATCGGATTAAGCTTAGGAAACACCAAAAATAACCCTGATACCAATTCTCAAATAGAAAATTCTGAACATATCATTCAAAAAGGGATGTTGTTAGGGGAGTTTGAAAAAGAAGATCTACAACAAAAACCTTATGCTGCCTGGTTTAAACCGGGTTACGAAAATTTCACGCCAGATAGCGAGGCAATGGCTATCATAAAAGAAAATATCGCTGATTACGATATAAAGTTATTTATGGGAACCTGGTGTAGAGACAGCAAAAGGGAAACTCCTAAATTTCTAAAAATTCTTGATGAAGCAGGTTATAATTATAAGCAACTCACAATGTACGGTGTAGATCGCAGTAAAACTGTTCCTTCTAATGAGGAAGCAGACCTTAATATTCAAAGAGTTCCTACAATGATTTTCTATAAAGATGGAAAGGAAATAAACCGTTTTGTAGAATATCCCCAGGAATCAAGCTTAGAAGAAGATATTGCCAAAATCGTTGCCGGAAAAGAATATAGAAATTCCTACGCAGACTAATAACCAACCTCAGTTAAATAATCAAAAATTATAACTAATTTTGTAATATGCCCAATTCTTTGACCATAGCTGTTGATTTTGACGGAACTATTGTTGAGAACAGATTCCCCGAAATTGGCAAGCCTATGCTATTCGCTTTTGAGTCCTTAAAAAAATTACAGGATGAAGGCCACCGTATTATTCTTTGGACATACAGGCATAATGAAAAGCTGGATGAAGCTGTAAGTTTTTGCAAAAATAAAGGACTGGAGTTTTATGCAATCAATAAAAGTTATCCTGAAGAAGAGTATGACGACACGATAAGTCGGAAAATTCTCGCGGATGTTTTTATTGATGACCGCAACCTGGGCGGATTAAAAGGATGGGGCGAAATCTATCAAATCTTAACTAATAATAAACCCGGAAAAAATCATCAGAAAAAGAAGAGAAGCGGTTTATTTGGAAGACTTTAATATAATATGATAATACCTAAATCCAGAGAAGAGATTGAATTAATGAGAGAAAGTGCGTTAATCGTTTCAAAAACGCTTGGCATGCTGGCTTCACATATACAACCCGGTGTGACCACCCTGGAAATAGATAAAATGGCTGAAGAATTTATAAGAGACCATGGAGCTGAACCAGGATTTTTAGGTTTATACGATTTTCCTAACTCTCTATGTATGAGTCCGAATGCCCAGGTAGTTCATGGAATTCCTAATAATACGCCACTTAAAGAAGGAGACATAATTTCCATAGACTGTGGAGCCCTTAAAAATGGTTTTTATGGAGATCATGCCTATACATTTGAGGTTGGAGAAGTTGCTCCTGAAGTAAAGAAGCTACTGGAAGTTACCAAAGAATCCCTATATGTTGGAATTCGTGAATTTAAAGCGGGAAACCGCGTGGGAGATGTGGGATACGCTATCCAGAAATATACCGAGGATCATGGCTATGGAGTAGTTCGCGAACTCGTGGGCCATGGTCTTGGAAAAACAATGCATGAAGATCCCGAAATGCCAAATTATGGCCGCCGCGGAAGAGGAAAAAAATTCGTAGAAGGCATGGTGGTGGCTATAGAACCCATGATTAATATGGGAACTAAAAGAATTAAACAATTACCGGATGGCTGGACAATACTAACCGCCGACAATAAGCCCAGCGCTCATTTTGAGCACGATGTGGCTCTTGTTGATGGCAAACCCGAATTACTATCTACATTTAAATATATTTATGAATCATTAAAAATTAAAACCAAAGAAGAAGACGAATTTAGAGCAAAAGTTTATGATTAAAAGTTACAGACAGGAAATCTGGAAAACCCTACACAAAGATTCCTGGGAAGACCGCTTTATCTACAAAGTCTCAAATTTCGGAAGGATGATCAGTTATCTGAAAAACCCCGAAGGAGACTTAATGAAAGGCGGAAAAGTAGGTGGATATTTAAACTTCGCGGTAAAATTGAAGAATGGAAAACACAAGACGTATTACATTCATCGCATTATTGCTGAAATGTTTTTAGAGACGAAAGAAGGCGACCAGTACGTAATTCACAAGAATTTTGTGAAAAACGACAATCGCGTTTCTAATTTGGCATGGGCCACCAAAGACGAATGGGTCCAACATCAGTATGACAGTCCTAAAGTAAAGGAAAACAAAAAGAAAAGGAAACTTAGAAAAGTTACTTCCTATTCAAAATTGACCTATGCACAGGCTGTAATCCTAAAGAAAAAACTTTTAGATCCCGAAAGGAAAACCCGTATCAGGGTACTCGCAAAGCAATTTGGAGTATCAGAAATGCAATTGTATCGCATAAAATCGGGTGAAAACTGGGGAGATATCGAAGTATAGAGAATGAGTAATCTTTTTAAACTGGCCTTGAATAAAATTCCCAGGCCTGTTCTTATTAGAATCAGTTACCTGGTAAGGCCGTTTTTAAAGATTTATCTTAAAGGCTCTCGGTATACCGATCCCATTGATGGGAGCCGGTTCAGAAAGTTTTTGCCTTATGGCTACGAGAATCAGCGGGAAAATGTACTTTCCCCTTCTACCCTTTCATTAGAAAGGCACAGACTCCTATGGCTTTATCTGAAAAATGAAACTGACTTTTTCAACAAGAAACACAAAGTATTACATTTTGCCCCGGAACAGGCATTTTACAAGCGCTTCAGGAAATTAGTTAATCTTGATTATACCACTACCGACCTTAATTCACCACTTGCTGACGTTAAGGCTGATATATGTGAATTACCATTCGAAAATCAAAGTTTCGACTTTATTTTATGCAATCACGTTTTGGAACATATTCCTGAAGACAAAAAAGCGATGGAAGAATTATATCGCATTTTAAAACCAGGTGGAACTGCCATTTTACAAATACCTCAAGAACTTTCCAGAGAGAAGACCTTTCAGGATGATTCTATAAAAGATCCAAGGGAAAGAGCACGAATCTTCGGGCAATATGATCACGTACGCGTATATGGCCGGGATTATTTTGACAAATTGAGATCTGTAGGATTCAAAGTTGAGGAAGTTGATTACACCTCCGGATTAACAGATACTGAAATTGAGAAATTCAGGCTCGCAAAGGGGGAAATTATTCCGGTTTGTAGAAAATAAATTAATTCAGCAGTACATTTTTAAAACCTGGTGTAACATAGGTCTTAATAGCGCCCTCTTCATCTGAATAGATAAGATATACTTCCACATTCTGGATTCGTTCAAGCATCTCTTTTGAACGCTCAAGACCCAAGGCCATAAAGGCCGTGGCATAGGCATCTGCTTTCATGCAATTATCGGTAATTACAGAAGCGCTGAGAAGATTGCTTTTTTCTGCTTTACCCGTTAGAGGATTTATGGTATGAACGAATTTTTTACCGGTTAAAGAATCCACTCTATATTTTCGATAATTTCCTGAAGTTGCCATAGATGCATTCTTTAAATAAACCCGTGCCTTCAATTCTCTGGTTCCTTCCGCTTGCATTGGATCGTCTATTCCCACAATCCATGATTCATTACTCTCTATATTTTGACCTTTCGCCCTTAATTCCCCGCCGAGTTCTATCAAATAATTCTCAACTCCTTTTCCCTCGAGAAATCGGGCAATCACATCTATGGTATATCCTTTTGCAATCGCATTAAAATCTAAATAGATATACGGATTTTCTTTTTCAATTTTATTACTCCTGGCAATCCTGATCTTATCAAGGCCTACAAGGTTCATCAGGGAATCCAGTGAAGAGCTGTCTATCTCCTTTAATTGTTTCCCCGGCCCGAAACCATAAGCATTAACAAGTACTCCCACGGTAGGATCAAAAAAGCCATTGCTTTCTTTATAAATTTGATTTGAGGCATCAAAAACAGTAACAAAATTCTCATCCACCTGCACCGAAGTATCTCCTCTATTAATTTTAGAAATATCTGAACTGGTTCTATAGGTACTCATTGAAGAATTTATAGATTCATAAATGCTATCAAGAGATTTTTCAAACTGAAATTCCTTATCAGAGAAATAGCGTATACCATAAGTAGTACCTAAAGCTTCTCCCTGCAACCCGTGATCCTGCAAAGTCTGTTTGCCACATGAAATTAACAGAAGGGAAATAACAAGTAATGCAATAATCTTTTTCATAATTTATATTTCCTGTAAGCCATTATAATTTACCACATAATCTTCCTCCGTTGTTATGGGTTCTTCGTAATTCCTTGAATTAGCCAGTCCAACCCCTGCATAAAAAGTACGGGCTTCAAATTTATTTGCGTGCTCTTTAATATCCTTCAGAAAAGCGGGATCAAATGCTGAAGGATCATCGGGATATTCTATAGCCCTTACAATCACAAAGTGAAGTTTCTTGTCTTTAAGAGCGACGAATTGCGGATTCTTCTTTAGCTCACTGTTTACGCCAAGAAAATCGAAGCCATTATCTTCAAGATCCTTCCCTACGATATTCATCGCCAGATTGTGCAGTTCCTGTTTATTTAATTTTGGCATGAGATAAAGATAAAAATTAGATGATTAAAAATAGATTATCGTCAAGCTGAACTTGTTTCAGCTTCTCAAATTAAAGCTTATGGAGATCCTGAAATAATTCCGATAGCTATCGGTACAGGATGACGCATTACATAATTTTAGAACATCAAATAAAGGCAAAAAAAATCCCGCCGAAGCGGGATTAAATATTATCCTCCAAAGTCATCAAACCTGATATTCTCTGGTGGAATTCCAAAATCCTCACCCATTTTCTGAACGGCTTTGTTCATTAAAGGAGGTCCACAGAAATACAGTTCAATTTCTTCCGGTTCTTCATGATGAGCCAGATAGTTATCTATTACTACCTGGTGAATGAATCCTACGAACCCATCACCTTCATCATCAAGATTAGATTTTACTTTCCAGTTATCTTCTTCCATTGGCTCAGAAAGGGCCAGATAGAATTTAAAGTTAGGGAAATCTCTTTCCAGTGCTCTAAAATGTTCCGTATAGAACAATTCTCGTTTAGACCTACCACCATACCAATAGG
>JAGXII010000062.1 GCA_024635735.1 Christiangramia sp.
AGTTGAAGTTGAATATTTCATAGCACTTTATGAGGAGAAGATACCTCAGCTTAAAAATGTAGATCCAGACAATTTCAAAAAAATAAGGGAACTATATGAAAACTTTACTGCGTTAGATGCCCAGGCCGTTAAGAAGATTGAAAAAATAACCAATCACGATGTAAAAGCGGTAGAATATTATTTAAAAGAAGAGTTTAGCAAACTGGGAATGGAAGACTCCAAAGAGTTTATACATTTTGGCTTAACCTCTCAGGATATCAACAATACCGCGGTGCCTTTAAGCCTTAAAGACGCTATTGAGGAAGTATATCTACCGGCGCTTGAAGAAATTGAAGAAAGATTAAGCATTTTTGTAAATGAATGGAAAGACATTCCATTACTGGCAAGAACTCATGGACAACCGGCTTCCCCAACCAGACTGGGAAAAGAAATAGAGGTTTTTCTTATTAGGATAAAAGAGCAAAAAATACTTTTGAAACAGGTTCCCCACGCAGCCAAATTTGGGGGTGCCACCGGAAACTACAACGCTCACAAAGTTGCTTATCCCGATAATGACTGGAGAAACTTCGGGAAAAATTTTATTGAAAATAAATTAGGACTCCATCACTCCTTCCCTACCACTCAAATAGAGCATTACGATCATTCAGCTGCTTTATTTGATGCTTTAAAACGTATCAATAATATCATGATTGATCTTGATCGGGATATCTGGACCTATATTTCGATGGATTATTTTAAGCAGAAAATCAAAGAAGGTGAAATTGGCTCTTCAGCGATGCCTCATAAAGTGAATCCTATAGATTTTGAAAACAGTGAAGGGAATCTGGGTATAGCCAATGCTATTTTTGAACATCTTGCGGCAAAACTACCAGTTAGCAGATTGCAACGGGATCTTACAGACAGTACAGTATTAAGAAATATAGGCGTCCCAATTGGACATACCATCATTGCATTTAATTCTACTCTTAAAGGTCTTAATAAACTTCTTCTGAATAAAGAAAAACTGAATGCCGATCTGGAAAATAACTGGGCCGTTGTAGCTGAGGCTATCCAAACGATTCTGCGCCGTGAAGGTTTTAAAAATCCTTACGAAGCCCTGAAGGGTCTTACGCGTACCAATACAAAAATTACTAAGGAAAGCATGTCCGATTTTATAAATGAACTGGAAGTTTCTGAAGAGATAAAACAGGAGTTACGAAAAATCACTCCTCAAAATTATACAGGAATATAACAAAGAAAGCCCCGAAGATCGGGGCTTTCTTTTTTCAACTAATTAAAAATAATTCCTATTCTTTAGAAATAGAATCTTCAGCGGTGTCTGATGAATCGGTATGTACTTCCATCCCTACATGAATACTGTCTTTCATCTTCTTCTTATCAGAAGACCCAAACATATCAGCAAAGCCTTTTAAACCCTGCAAATCAATATCCTCTTTATCCAGGGATTTCATTAGCTCCATAATTTTTGAAGGATTCATATCCTCTCCAAGAACACGTGCTACGCCAAGACCTTTCTCGTCATCATATCCATATACAATCAATTCGTCTATAGCATCTTCTTCTCCTGTGAAATAAAGAGCCGCTTTACGGTTTCCTCCACCATATTTCATCAACAATTGATATTTTTCATCTGTGAAAATTTCATCCAGCCTGGTTTTTTCCTCTTCAAATTTATTTCTATCTGTATCTGCTTTCAAAGCCAGCAAATTTATTTTCTTGATAGATTCCATAGTTTCCTTCTGCTCGGCATCCAGGGCATCCATTTTAGCAAACAGGCTGGTAGGCACATCTAAGGCCAGGAAGTCGGCATCTTCCTGATTTTCCACGTAATACTTCTGAATGGACTGATTATCCTCACAGGAAGTTAAAAATGTAATAAACAATAATGCCGATAATAGTTTTAATGATTTCATTTTCTTAAGATTTTTTGTTGGCATTTTTTAATTCTTCGGCTCCCGGTACATTAAGATCAGCCGTTAATTTTGATAGTTGAGAAAGGTCAATTTCACCGGTAATGCTCAGAATAACTGAAATTGGTTTATCGGCATTCTTACCTTCAAGGAACATAAATAATTCTTTTACATAATTATCATTTTTTCCGGGTACCGAATAAAATTTAATATTCTGTCCATTGTCATTAACCCTCATAAGCTCTTCCATGGAAGTTTTATTAAGATAAGACTTCACATCGGCAGCCATTTGAGACATCACACCAGGATCTGAAGACTTATAGATCTGGATCCTGTCCAGGTTTTCGATAAGCTTCATATATTGTTTGGCCTCAGGATCGCTATCACTAAGATCAACTTTTGCCAGCATTTTAAACATTTTGCTGGTCATTACCATGGCATCAACCTCTTTCATATTCTCATACTTTTCAAAGGTTTGAGACTGTGATAAAAAGGGCGCCAGGCTTAACAGGAGTGTTATTACTACTTTATTCATCGTTTCTGGTTTTAATCTATTTGTATTATTTTATTTGTTGTATTGTTAAATTCTTTCAGGTAAACAAGGTCTGCAGTTCCCTCATTCATAATTTGGGAAACCATATTTAAAGTTTCTTTGGTTTTTTGCAGTGCTAACTCTTCATCACTAATTGTTCCCAAATCATTTTCATTTAATCTTTGTGAAGAATCATTAAAGAACAGGATTCCCAGGGCTACAATTAAAATTGCCGCTATAGAGGTCCAGGCAAAGCGATTATTTTTTCTGGATTCTTTTATTTGGGGTTCATTCCTGAAACTTTGATTTCTTTGCTCTGCTGAAAAGGCAAAAATTAGTTTATAAGCTGTGAGATGGGCAGGAACATCTTCCCGCAAAAAATAATCTCTAAGCAAACTTTCTTCGGCCAGCGTGGTCTCACCCTCGTCATATTTGGCCAGTAATCTTTCGATTTTATCTAATTCCATAGTTATGTTTTTTGATCAGGTTTTCCCTGATGGATTTTCTCGCTCTTGATAATGCCACTCTTATGGCTGTCTGGTTCATTTCCATTATTTCAGCGATCTCTTCATAATCATATTGTTCCACATCTCTAAGCTGAAAGATCATTCTTTGCTGTTCCGGCAGCTTTTCTACAATCTTCCCAAGCCAGGTCATTTCATCGTTCAGTTCAACTTCCTTCTGAAGAGAAATATTATGGCTTTCATAATTTTGATGAACAATCCGCAATTGATTATTCTGTTTCAGCTTTAATTGGTCTAAACAATAATTTTTAGTCACCGTCATCGCAAAAGCCTCTACATTGGCATAATCCTTGATTTTTTCCTTTCGGCTCCACAATTTCAGGATCACCTCCTGAGTTGCGTCTTCTGCCGCTTCTTTTGAAGTTAGCAGTCGCAGAGCCAAACGATACATCTTATCCTTAACAGGATTTATGATATTCAGAAAGGTATGTTCTTTCATTAGTTATTGGTTGGTTTGTAATACCTTTTCACTTTTACGACGAACGTGAAATAGTTTTGTTACAATTAATTTCAAAATTGTAAGAATGTATCTACTTTTGGAAAAACCACAATTGCTTTATTAACGTAAATATATATATGAAAAAGATTAAACTATTGTTTCTCTTCCTTTTCGCAGCGGTTTTATTTAATTCCTGTGCTAAAGAGGATATAAATGACAATCCCACCCCCAAGACCGATCTTCCTGGTGAAGAGCCCACAGACCAGTTAGAACTGGAAATTAAAGACTTTGAATGGAAAGCCATGAATTACTGGTATTTATTTAAAGATAATGTTGCAGTACTTGATGATGACTATTTTTCAACCCAGACTGACTTAAACGCATGGCTAGCAGATTGGGACACTCCCGAAGATTTGTTCTATGATGGATTATTATTTGATTATCCCGTCACCGACCGTTTTAGCTGGATCGTAGATGATTATGAGGAATTAGAAAATGAATTTGCAGGGATTTCTGAAACCGATGGAATTAATTTTAAACCTTTTATTTTATGTGATGGCTGTACGGATGTTGGAATTGCCGTGCGTTACGTTGCAAAAGGATCTCCTGCCGATGCCGCAGGTATCAAAAGAGGTATGATATATACAGAAGTGGATGGACAGAAATTAAATGTTAATAATTACGCTGACCTAACTTATTACAACACTTCCTTATCTGTCACTTATGGTTTTATTGACGAAACTGACATAACTGGTGAAGAATTTGGACCTGTTGTAGAGGAAATTGATCTAACCAAGACCATTGTTGAGGAAAATCCTATTTATATCGCTAAAACATTCGACATAAATGGGAAGACAGTTGGTTACTTGATGTATAATAGTTTTGTTCATGATTATGATGATGAATTAAACGACGCCTTTGGTAAGTTTAAAGACGAAGGAGTTACAGAACTTATTTTAGATCTAAGATATAATCTTGGCGGACGTGGATCTACCGCGGTAGACCTAGGAAGTATGATTAATCTTCAACTAGAAGGTAAGATTTTCCTTAAAGAAAAATATAATAGTTTTATAACCCAGGCCTATATTGATCAATATGGCGATGAAGCATTAATAACTAGATTTGACAACCAGATCTATGAATATGACGCTTCTCATCCAGAGCATGTTGCAGAACCTATTAACAGCCTTAATCTTAACAAGGTTTATATTATTGCTACCGGGTCTTCATATTCTGCCAGCGAAATTTTAATTAATGGCCTGAAACCACATATGGACGTTGTCCAAATTGGTACAGCCACTGGAGGTAAGTTTCAGGGATCGCTAACTTTATACGACTCTAATAATTTCAGAAAAGATGGTTCAGGTCTTAACCCTGATCATAAATATGCATTACAGCCTTTAGTTGCAAGTAATACAAATGTAAATGGTGAAGCATATCCTGATGGTTTAATCCCCAATGTAGAGCAAAAGGAATTTATTTCATCATATGGTACGCTTGGTGATCCTGATGAACCACTGCTTAAAACTGCACTTGATTTAATCTCTGGCGCTTCCACAAGAGGTATGATCCAGGATAATCCTCAGCAGGTTTATGGGTTAGAGCTTCAAAACAATATGATCGAGGATGCATCTTATAAGAAGTTTTCTCTTGACGGGCTAGCTCCTCCACTTAATTTTGACTAATAAAACAACAAGCTTTTTAAATAAAAATCCCCGTTTTTTACGGGGATTTTTTTATTCTTTTATAGAAAGAATCAGTTAAAGTAAATTCCATTCGGATTTATTCCTGCCGTATATTCATTCAACAGATTTCCGCTTGTAAGATCATACACATATAATTTTCCATCTCCGGTGAAGTCGGCATTTGGAGAAGCGACATAAACTTTTTCATTTTCAATCTCAAAACCATATAATACAGCTACTTCATCTAGACTGAATTCAGCAGATTGAGGCAAAGTGCCACCCGCTGTATATTTAAAAACCGATTTTCCAATGGTGAAATATGCAGTATTCCCATCTAAATTCAAATTATCCGGATGAATTGTGTTTTCTGGAAATTCAAATTCTTCGGTTACCTGATTCGTCGTTGTATTGAGCTTAGA
>JAGXII010000063.1 GCA_024635735.1 Christiangramia sp.
ATTCAGGGGCGGTCCATCCAAAGGCTCTGTAAAGCATATAATGCAATGCAAGGGAAGGCAACCATTCTTCACCTCTAATCACATGGGTTATTTCCATTAGGTGATCGTCTACGATATTAGCCAGGTGGTAAGTAGGCATACCATCGCTTTTATAAAGTACTTTATCATCAAGAATACTGGTATCGATTTCAATATCTCCACGAATCACATCCTTAAGATTTAAGGTTTCAGATTCCGGAGATTTAAACCGAATCACGTAGGGCTCTTCATTCTCAATTTTTGTTTTCACCTCTTCTTCTGAAAGGGAAAGCGAATTTTTCAGTTTTAAACGATTATGCCAGTTATAAATAAAGGTTTTACCTTTTTCTTCATGATCCTGTCTATGGCCATCAAGTTCATCAGCGGTATCAAATGCATAATACGCGTTGCCAGATTCTATTAGTTTTTCAGCATATTCGCGGTACTTATCCTTGCGTTCACTCTGCCTGTAAGGACCAAATCCCTTTTCTTTTCCAGGGCCTTCGTCAAAAGGAATTCCGCACCAGTTAAGGGATTCTATAATATAATCTTCAGCGCCTTCCACATAGCGATTCTGGTCTGTATCTTCTATGCGAAGTACAAAATCACCACCGTGTTTTTTAGCAAATAAATAGTTGTATAAGGCTGTTCTAACACCCCCAATGTGTAAAGGTCCTGTGGGGCTGGGAGCAAATCTTACTCTTACTTTTGAAGACATATTTTATAATTTTTGATGGCAAAGATACAACCTTATTGTACCAATCCTAAACGCACCGGCTGGCATCTATGAGAAGATTTATTTTTATTGTATTTTTAGGAAAATATTGCTGCTGAAAATGGAGAATTTTGGAAGGGTGCAGAAAAAACTGGAACAATTTATAAGAAAGTATTACCTCAATCAAATACTTAAAGGCAGCCTTTTGTTCATTTCCATCGGACTCCTTTATTTCCTGATCGTGGTAAGCCTTGAATATTTTCTGTGGCTATCAACTTCTGGACGAAGTATTCTTTTCTGGATTTTTATTCTTGTTGAAATTATTTTACTGATCAGGTTCCTTGGAATCCCGCTTCTGAAATTACTGAAATTCTCTAACGGAATAAATGAATACCAGGCAGCCGATATTATTGGAAAACACTTTCCGCAGGTAAACGATAAACTGAAGAATCTGCTTCAACTGAAAGAAAATTTCAGAAAGTCAGATCTTTTACTGGCAAGTATCGATCAACGATCAAAACAACTCACACCAATTCCTTTTAGCTCTGCCATAGATTACAGGCGGAATAAAAAGTATATAAAATTTGCCGTTTTCCCTATTCTTATAATTCTGGGAGTAATAGTCGCCGGAAAAGCCGATTTTATTACAAACAGTTTCAGCAGGATCTCAGATTATAATACGGTTTATTTGAAGCCGGCTCCTTTTCAGTTTATTATTCAAAATAACAGCTTGGAAGGCAGGGAAGGACAAGCTTTTAGATTACAGATAAAAACCCTGGGGGATTTTAATCCTGAAAATGTAAAGCTGGTAGAAGCTTCCAGCGAAAATTACATGAAGCAAACTGCTCCTGGAGTCTTTGAATACACCTTTCCGGAAATATCCAGGGATATTAATTTTCAACTGGTTTCTAACGAAGTTGTTTCTCAGGAATATTTTATTAACATGATAGAAGTTCCCAAATTATTGAATTTTGGGATGCAGATAAATTACCCGGCCTATACAGGAGTTACCGACGAAGAATTGTCCGGAACCGGTAATATTACTGTTCCCGAGGGCACGGCTATCAACTGGATTTTTAATACCAAAAATGTTAGCTTTTTAAATTTCAAAACCGAAGATTCAGTATATAAACTTCGTCCCGAAAGTGATAGAGTGGAATTTAAAAAGTCCATGAGATCTAATTATCCATATTCTATTAGCTCTTCAAATGAGCGTATTAGCGATTATGAGCAATTGGATTATACGATAAGGGTGATTAAAGATCAGTATCCCGAAATACAGGTAGAAGCTAGGAGAGATAGTTTAAATGCTGATATTCAATATTTTAAGGGAGATGTATCAGATGATTATGGACTGAGTCGTCTCGACCTGGTTTATTATATACAGGATGATGAGAAAAATCCGGAAAACCTTGCTATTCCTGTATCAAAGGAGAGTTTTGATGAATTCCATTATGTTTTTCCCGGGAACCTTGAATTAAGGCCTGGTGAAAATTATATGTATTATTTCAGGGTTTTTGATAATGATGCTGTCAATGGTGCAAAATCTGCTCAATCCCAAACCTATTCTTTTCACAATAAAACTCTGGAGGAAATTGAAAATGAGAATTTGCAGGAGCAGAATGACGCAATCGAAAATATAAGTGAAAAGCTGGAGGACTTTAAAAAGTCTGAAGAAGAGCTAAAGGATATTTCGAGAATTGAAAAGGAGGAAGAACAGCTGGATTATAATCAACGAAAAAAGCTGGAAGAATTTATAAAAAGACAGAAGCTTCAAAATGAAATGATGAAGAATTATTCTGAAAAACTTGAAAAAAGTCTGGATAAGAATAAAGAAAGTAGTGAAAATTCTTTCATGAAGGAGGAGTTGAATAAACGCCTTGAAAATAATGAAAAAAGGCTTGAGGAAAATGAAGAACTTTTAAAGGAACTCGAGAAATATTCTGAAAAAATTCAGAAAGAAGATTTAGGAAAAAAACTTGAAGAATTATCCAAGAAAAACCGAAACAGTCAGCGCAGTCTTGAACAACTTCTTGAGCTTACTAAAAGTTATTATGTAGAAGAGAAAAAGCAAAAACTCGCAAGGGATCTTGAAAATCTCGCAGAGAAGCAGGAAGAAATTTCCGGTAAAAATGAAGAAGAGAACACTCCGGAAGAGCAGGAGAAATTGAATGAGGAATTTGAAAATTTCCGTGAACAAATGGATCAACTGGAAAAGGAAAATGAAAAGTTGAAACAACCTAAAGATTTAGGACGGGAAGAGTTAGACGAAGAAAGTATAAAGAAAGATCAGGAAGGTGCGAAAAAAGATCTGGAACAACAGAATAATTCGGATGCCAAACAAAAGCAAAAGGAGGCTGCAAAGAAAATGAAGGAAATGAGTGGAGCAATGCAGCAAATGGCGATGCAGCAGGAAATGCAGCAATTAGAGGCAGATGCTGAATCTCTCCGCCAGATTCTTGATAACCTTATTACTTTTTCTTTTGAACAGGAGGATTTGTTAAGAGACTTTAAAACACTGCAACAAAGTAATCCTGCCTATGCAGGGAAACTTAAAAGTCAAAGCAATCTTCGAGAGAACTTTAGGCACGTAGATGACAGTTTGTATACACTTGCACTTAGAAATCCCATGATTTCTGAAAATATAACCAGTAAGCTTACCGATGTGGAATTCGACCTGGAAAAAGCTATCGAAAGACTATCCGAAAATGAAATTCCTCAGGGTACGGCCAGTCAGCAATATGTTATTACTGGTGCTAATGACCTTGCAAATCTTTTGGATAATATTCTTACCTCAATGCAGCAAATGATGGCAAATCCACAGGCTGGAAGTGGTGGTGAAGGAAAAGAATTCCAGCTGGCTGATATTATAAAAAAGCAAAAGGAAATAAGTGAGAAGATGGAAAAAGGTGCTGAGGGCGAACAGAAATCTCCGGGAGAAGGTAAACCTGGAGAGATGGGCGAAGGGGAATCTGGAGAACTTTATGAGATATATAAAGAGCAACAGATGCTTAGAATGGAGATGGAGAAATTATTAAAGGAACAGGGCTTGAAAAGTGGCAGTGATCCTTCTGAAAAAATGAAAGATATGGAAGAGCAATTGCTCGATAAGGGTTTTGATCCTGAAACCGTAAAGAAGATGCAACAACTGGAATATGAATTATTAAAATTTGACCAGGCTCATAAACTACAGGGAACAGATAATGAAAGAAAATCTGAAACCAATCAAATCGATTATGAAAACAGGCTTAATAATCAGATTGACAGGGCGAAAGAATATTTTAATTCTACTGAGATTTTAAATAGACAAATATTACCTTTGCGCCAAATTTACAGAGAGAAAGTAAAGGAATATTTTGGAACAGGGAGAGATTAATTTTTTTAGTGAAACAGATTTTGTTCTTGAAGATGAAGAGGCAATTCGCAACTGGATTCAGAAGGTTATAGAAACCGAGAATAAGTTTACGGGAGAGATTAATTTTATTTTCTGCGATGATGAATATCTTCATGATTTGAATGTAAAATATCTTTTTCATGATACCCTTACCGATATTATTAGTTTTGATAATTCGGTAGGAAATACTTTACAGGGTGATATCTTTATAAGTATAGAAAGAGTGAGGGAAAACTCGGCTAATTTTAAAGTGGAATTTACTGAAGAACTCAAGCGGGTTATAGTTCATGGAGTTTTGCATTTTTGCGGATATAAAGATAAAACTGAAAGGGAGCGTTCTGAAATGCGACGCAAGGAAGAAGAAAAGATTGAATTGTTCCACGTGGAACAATAGACAAATAATTTAAAAAAGGATATGTTCGAAAAGCAGTATGATGTTATTGTAGTAGGAGCTGGGCATGCCGGTAGTGAGGCCGCGGCCGCCACTGCTAATATGGGAAGCAAGACGCTTCTTATTACAATGAATCTTCAAAATATTGCCCAGATGAGCTGTAATCCGGCTATGGGCGGGATTGCAAAAGGCCAGATAGTTCGGGAGATTGATGCAATGGGTGGTTATAGTGGAATTGTAAGCGATACCAGTGCGATCCAGTTTAAGATGCTTAACAAATCCAAGGGACCCGCTATGTGGAGTCCGAGAGTGCAAAGTGACAGAATGAGGTTTGCTGAGGATTGGCGAATGAAACTGGAGCAGACTCCAAATCTTGATTTTTATCAAGAAATGGTCGCTGGCCTTATTATAAAAAATAATAAGGTTATAGGGGTTAAAACCTCTCTTGGATTGGAAATTTTAGCGAAGACGGTTATCTGTACCAACGGAACTTTTTTGAATGGCCTTATCCATATTGGCGAAAAACAGTTTGGTGGAGGTAGAGCAGGTGAAAGAGCTGCTACAGGAATCACCAAAGATTTAATCGATGTAGGATTCGAATCGGGAAGAATGAAAACAGGAACGCCGCCCAGAGTAGATGGTAGATCTTTAGATTATACTAAAATGGTTGAACAACCTGGCGATGATATTCCTTCAAAATTTTCATTTTCTGATGAGACTAAACCTTTGACAAAACAAAGGTCCTGTTATATGACTTATACTTCTAACGAAGTTCATGAAATTTTGAAAGAAGGTTTTGACAGGTCCCCAATGTTTAATGGAAGAATTAAAAGTATCGGTCAAAGATATTGTCCGTCTATAGAGGATAAAATTAATCGATTTGCAGATAAAGACAGGCATCAGCTTTTTGTAGAACCCGAAGGCTGGAATACCGTTGAAGTTTATGTAAATGGATTTTCTACCTCCCTGCCAGAAGATGTTCAATTTAAAGCTTTGCGTTCAGTAGAAGGTTTTGAAAAGGTAAAATTCTTTCGCCCCGGCTATGCTATAGAATATGATTATTTTCCACCCACTCAGTTAAAACATACGCTGGAAACCAAACTTGTTGAAGGTCTTTATTTTGCCGGTCAGATTAATGGAACAACGGGTTACGAAGAAGCTGCTTGCCAGGGACTAATGGCAGGGGTGAATGCTGCTCTAAAAGTTCAAGAGCGGGAAGAATTTATTCTGAAAAGGAATGAGGCTTATATAGGTGTTTTGATTGATGATCTTATTACAAAAGGTACGGAGGAACCATATAGAATGTTTACTTCCAGAGCGGAATATCGTACTTTATTAAGACAGGATAATGCCGATTTCAGACTAACCGAAAAGTCTTATAAACTCGGTTTGGCATCTGAAGAGCGCATGCGTAAAATGGAGGAAAAAAAGGAAAAGTCTTTTAAGTTTGTGGAATTTTTAAAAGACCTTAGCGTGGTTCCGGAAGAGGCAAACCCGGTTTTGGAAAGGAGAAAATCTTCTCCAATGAAACAAAGTGATAAAGTTTTTAAAGTATTTTCCCGTCCACAAATTACTATGGAAGATGTTAAAAAATTTACCGGAGTAGAGGAGTTTATTGCAGAAAATAATCTCAATGAAGAGATGATAGAACAAACCGAAATCCAGGTGAAATATTCCGGATATATTGAGAAGGAAAAAAATAATGCCGATAAACTTAACAGGTTAGAGGATATAAAAATTCCGGGTAATTTTGATTATTCCAGGGTTAAATCAATGTCCTACGAGGCGAGGGAAAAACTTAAAAAGGTACAGCCTGCTACGATTTCTCAGGCATCAAGAATTAGTGGGGTAAGCCCGAATGACATTTCTGTTCTTTTGGTTTATATGGGAAGATAATTTATATGTTCCACGTGGAACAAAAGACTTTATAATTGGAAAAATCTGTATTAGAAAATAGGGTTCATACCTCAGAAGGTTCTTCTTTGGTATTTAAAGATCATTTAGTTACAAAAGAATCTTTTCAAATTAATTCTTATGGTAACGGGATACTCAGAACAGAACCCGTTCCCGAAAATCTTGAAAAATATTACGAAAGTGATAAGTATATTTCTCATAGAGATTCTTCGCAAAGTTTTCAGGATAGAATATACCAATTGGTAAAATCGTATATGCTTTCCAAAAAAGCCAAATGGATTAGAAGCGAAATCAAGCAGGGGAGTATATTAGATTTTGGAGCTGGCACAGGAGACTTTCTGAATAGAATGAAATCTTTTTTCTGGAATGTGGAAGGAGTGGAGCCAAATGAAATTGCCAGGGATCTTGCAATTCTAAAAGGACTTAATCTTAAAACATCTTTTAAGGAACTGGATGGCAAGTCTTATGATGTTATTAGTTTATGGCATGTGCTGGAGCATCTTCCCGATTTCGAAAATAAACTGGAAAAATTTCATGAATTATTAAATCCCGGAGGAATTCTGATCATAGCGGTTCCAAATTATAATTCTTATGATGCGAATTATTATAAGGAGGATTGGGCAGCCTGGGATGTTCCAAGACATCTTTGGCATTTTTCCAGAAACGGACTTAAAAATATATTGAACGAAAAGGGATTTTTACTGATGAAGGAAAAACCTCTCAAATTCGATTCATTTTACGTAAGTCTCTTAAGTGAACAAAACAGGTCTGGAAGATCAAATCCTCTAAATGCGATTTTAAGAGGTGCTGTATCAAACTATAAAGCAAAAAACACTAAGGAGTATTCTTCGATTGCTTATTTCTTTCAAAAAGAATACTAAAACCGAATAAAAAGTGATTTAAGGCTATTTAAGCGATTTTCTACCCCCAGGATAACCTCTTGCCTTTTAATTTCTTTTTTCGCCGGGAAAATATGTTTTAAGAGACGGTTTTTTATAAGTATTTATTATTGAAGGCTTAAATATTATTTAAATAAATTATAACAAATACATTTTTGCCTTTTGGAGAGTAAATAGTTTTTTACATTTGTCAAACAAAATTTTAATTATGATCAAAAGATTTATTGGAATTGCCGCTGTGGCAATTATGATGGTTTCCTGTAATGAGCAAAAAACTGCTTATGTAGACACAACCAAACTTATCCAGGAGTATAAAGAAATGAAAGATGTGGAGGCACAATTTACCTCGAAGTCTGACTCTATTAAAGCTCAACTGGATTCTGTAGCAAGGTCGTTTCAACAGGAAGTTCAGGCTTATCAGTCTGAAATGAACTCAATGTCTGAGTCTGCACGACAGGAAAAAGAGAGGGAATTAATGCAAAAACAACAAATGCTTCAGCAACAACAGCAAATGAGAAGCAATCAGTTGAGACAGGAAAGTACTGCAGTAATGGACTCTCTTGTGAATAAAGTTAAAGACTACGTAAAAGAATACGGAGAAGAAAATAACTACACTTATATTTTTGGTTCTAATGAAAGCGCGAATATCATGTACGCTAAAGAAGGACTGGATTTAACCGAAGAGATTCTTGAAAAGTTAAATAACGAATATGGTGGAGCTGAAATTGAAACTCCAGCTAAAACAGAAGATGAAGTAGAGGAATAAAATTTCATTTTCATAAAAACAAAAAAGCTTCAGATTTTCTGAAGCTTTTTTTATTTAAATCCGTTAGTATTTAATTCAGCAAAAACACTCCAAATATGCTAACAATAAAATATCCTGTTAGTGTAAAGGCTCCGGCATAATCTTTTGCAATACGCTGCCCGAATAACAACATGATTAAGGTTAACGAGGCTAGTATACAGGAATAATTTGCCAGGTCATAGCTATTATATAATAGTATCCAGATTATTCCAAGAATCGCAAGTATTCCGGTGATTATTTCAAGAATCATGATCGTTCCTACCATAAGTGGAACCAATCCGGATAAAAAGGTGGAGGCAAAATGTTCTTTAAGCCAGCCCACATTTCCTTTCCAGTCCACCGCTTTATCAATCCCCGACTGAAGAAAGGTGACAAGAATGAAAAGTAAGATAAGGATGATAGTAATGTTTGAAGTAAAAAATTCCATTTTAGGCTACTTTTTTATGTAAAAATCTGGTTAGTTTCATTGAAAGATCGGTTAAAATGATCTTTGAGTTTCCATTTCTTTCTATATGATATATAGCTGTTTCCAAAGCTTCAGTAATCTCTAAGATATTGTTTCCGTGTACATAAGGAGCGAATTTTTCTAGTTTAAAACTCTTTTCCGTAGGTTCCAGATAAACAAGTTCATTGGCCTTATAGTTAAGCAATAAGGACTGCCTGAAAAAATTAATACAAAACAATAGAAAACTCTTCTGCGTTTCTCTTCCCAGACTGGCAATCTCTTCACTCCATGCAACCAGATCCAGAACGGTACTTTTATTAGCCTTTGCTTTAAAGGCGGTTCTTATCCAGCTAATAAACCAGGCTTCGTATTGTTCATCACCGGAAGTTTTCATTAAAATATTGAGAGCCTTGGTGTAATTCCCGTCTGCCTGGTGAGCAATTTTCATAGCCATATTCTCATTACATCCCTCTTTTTCCATTAGCGCCTGTGCAATATCTGCTTCGCTTAAAGGAGGAAAATGTAAACTTTGGCAACGTGATTTTATGGTCTGGATGATCTGTTCTTCATCTTCTGTGATGAGTATAAAAACAGTATCGTTAGGCGGTTCTTCGATTAATTTCAGCAATTTGTTAGCTGTGGAAGTATTCATTTTTTCGGCCATCCAGATAATCATAACCTTAAAACCTCCTTCATACGATTTTAAAGAAAGAGATTTAAGTATGTCCTGAGCCTCATTAACACTTATCAGACCCTGTTTGTTTTCTATCCCAAGTTTTTGATACCAGTCATAGAGGTTTGCATAGGGATTTTCCTTAATGAAACTCCGCCACTCTTCCATAAAATGAGAGGAAACCGGATTTTTCTTTATTTTATCATTAATAGCAACCGGAAATGCAAAATGAAGATCTGGATGCGAAAGGTTATGGAATCTTAAATTACAGGATTCTATCCCATTGTTGTTTTCTCCCCCGGTATTTTTACAAAGAAGATATTGCGCATATGCAATAGCCATAGGTAAAGTACCGCTGCCAGGGTTACCACTAAAAAGCTGGGCGTGAGGAATACGACCTCTGTCCGTACTGGTCGTAAGGTGATTTTTTATATGCGGGAGACCAATTATTTCGTTAAAAAGCATAGGCAAATATAAAATTATATGGGCTTTATTATCTTCGGAAAAATTTATATTTGTAATAAAGCAATTCTATGAAAACGGTAGACGATTACAATTTTAATAATAAACAGGCATTAATTAGAGTAGATTTCAATGTCCCTCTGAATGAGAATATGGAGGTAACCGATGCGAACCGGATTGAAGCTGCCAAACCTACAATTATTAAAATTCTGGAAGATGGAGGTAGTGTTGTGCTTATGTCACACTTAGGAAGGCCTAAAGGAAGAGAAAGTAAATATTCGTTACAGCACATTGTAAATAAAGTTTCTGAAGTACTAGGAGTAGAAGTTAAATTCGTTGAAGACTGTATTGGCGAAGAAGTTGAAAAAGTTGTCGGAAAGTTACAACCGGGAGAAATCCTCTTACTTGAAAACCTAAGATTTCATGAGGAAGAAACAAAAGGCGATGAAGAGTTTGCTAAAAAGCTTTCCCGACTCGGTGATATATACGTAAACGATGCTTTTGGAACCGCTCACAGGGCTCATGCTTCAACCACCGTGGTGGCGAAGTTCTTTGAAGACAAATGTTTTGGATATCTCCTTGCCAAGGAAATAAAAAGTATCGACAAAGTTTTAAATAGTAAGGAGAAACCTGTTACGGCTGTTCTCGGTGGCGCGAAGGTTTCCAGTAAAATAACCGTTATTGAGAATATTCTCGATAAAATAGATCACCTTATCATTGGAGGCGGAATGACTTATACTTTTATTAAAGCCCAGGGAGGTAAAATTGGAAATTCCCTGGTAGAAGAGGATAAACAGGAACTGGCTCTCGAGATATTAAAAAAGGCAAAAGAAAAGGGAGTTGAAGTTCACCTTCCTGTAGATTCTATAATTGCTGATAGTTTTTCGGAACAGGCAAGCACCCAAACAGAAAGTGTAGATAATATTCCTGATGGCTGGATGGGACTTGACATAGGCCCTGAAACCATTAAGAATTTTTCGAATGTTATAAGTAAATCTAAAATTATATTGTGGAATGGTCCTTTAGGAGTTTTCGAGATGGAAACTTTTGCCAAAGGGACAATACAGCTTGGTGAAGCAATCGCTGAAGCTACAAAAAATGGAGCCTTTTCCCTTGTGGGAGGAGGAGATTCTGTGGCGGCAGTAAAAAAATTCGGCCTGGAAGACAAGGTGAGTTATGTTTCTACTGGAGGCGGCGCCATGTTGGAAATGCTGGAGGGAAAATCTTTACCAGGCATTGAAGCTATTGGAGAATAATAAGGTACGAAATTTGCGGTTTTTACGTTTATTATTTTAAATAGATCTTATGCTGAAACCATATCTTTTAATGTTGCTTTTCCTTGCCGGGATGACGTCCTGGGCACAGGAGAAAAAGAAGAATAATGAACGCGTGGAAAAAGCAAATTTCAGAGTTCAGATTTTTCAAAAAAGTGATAATACCAATATAAAACTGGCCGAACCAGATCCGGAGTTTAAAAATAAATTACCGATTTCTGCCACTATACGGGATTCTTCCAAAGTGGCTTTAAAAGATCTTCCTAAAGCACAGGCTATAGATTCTTTATGGAAACTTGAATTAACAAATTCAGATTTGTATGAAACCATGCAAAAAAGTATCCGGGATCAGGATTATGAAGAAGTTGTTTATGATGAACTACCTACCGATACTCTTAAGGCACGGCTTGCAAAATTAAATGCACGCACTCCTTTTAATATTGAATATAACCCTATACTGGAGAGTGTTATTAAGTCTTACCTGAAGCGCAATAAGCACAGTATGGAAAGACTTATGGCACTTAGCACTTATTATTTTCCACTTTTTGAGCAGGAACTCGACAAATATGATATTCCGCTGGAAATAAAATATCTGGCGATCGTAGAGTCTGCTCTTAATCCAAGAGCCAAGTCCAGGGTGGGAGCCACAGGTTTATGGCAATTTATGTTCACCACCGGTAAGATGCATGGCCTGGATGTAAGTTCTTATGTAGATGAACGAATGGATCCTGCAAGAGCGACGCAGGCAGCAGCCGAATATATGGCGAGTCTTTATAAAGTATTTGGAGATTGGGATCTTGTATTGGCCTCCTATAATTCAGGTCCTGGAAATGTTTCTAAAGCGATTAGAAGAAGCGGCGGGTCTACAGATTACTGGCAATTACGAAGGTATCTTCCACGTGAAACAGCCGGCTACGTACCTGCCTTTTTAGCGACTTTATATCTTTTTGAATACGCCGAGGAGCACCATTTCCAACCTCAAAATCCTGATATTGTATTTTTTGAAACAGATACGATTCAGGTAAAGAAGCTGCTTACTTTCGACCAGATCACCAAAGTTACAGGTGTTGAAAAGGAAATGCTTGAATTTTTAAACCCGAGCTATAAACTGGATATTATACCGTTTGTGGCTGATGAAAAATATACGCTACGGCTTCCAAGATCGGCCACAGGAAAGTTTGTAAATAACGAAAACGCAATCTATAATTTTGCTGAAAGCCAGCTTGCTGATAGTGAAAAAGAACTTCCAAAATATGTTGAAACCGAAGATCGAATTCGTTACCGTGTTCGTAGCGGGGATTATCTGGGGAAGATTGCTGAAAGATATGGAGTAGGAATTAGCAGCATTAAAAGATGGAATAATATGAGGAGTAACACCCTTAGAGTTGGGCAGTATCTCACTATTTATCCACGTAAACCAGTTGAGGTAGCTTCTAGTAATAAGTCAGCTAAATCAAGCCAGAATTCCAATCTTAAAATGTATACTGTAAAGCAGGGAGATTCTCTGTGGAGCATTTCAAAAAAGTTTCCGGGCGTTACGGTACAGAATTTGAGGGCATGGAATGATATGAACACTAACAGCCTTAAACCGGGAATGAAATTGAAGATTTCCAAGGGTTAAAGTCTGTATATCAAAACCAATAAAATGAAACGTAGCCTGATCCTGCTAGCCAGCATTATCTTATTAATTTCCTGTAAAAACGAAAACTCTAAACCCGCAAAAAGAATTCTTTCCGATTCTTCCGGAAATATTAACCAGCTAACTGTAGTTATTGATAATGATCTCTGGGAAGGAGAAGTAGGTGAGGCTATAAGGACAAACTTTGCGGCTCCCGTTGATGGCTTACCTCAGGATGAGCCTCTGTTCAACCTTAGCCAGATACCTCCGAAGACCTTTAGTGGTTTTGTAAGAAACAGCAGGATTTTTTTAAAAATAGAAGAGGCTCAAAATCAGGGAATAGATATTTTTACCGATGAATTTGCCAGACCTCAGACTGGAGTAGTGGTAATGGGAACTGATAAAAATGCATTGATCGAGGAGATTAATGAACAGTCAGATTCCATAATAAACCTTCTTAAAAAGACTGAACTAAAGGAAAAACAAAGAAGAATTGGTAAATCCCTAAAGAAAGATGATGTTCTTGAAAAGAGATTGGGGCTAAGTCTTAAATTTCCAAGTGCATATCGATATGCTAAAGAGGAGGACAACTTCGTATGGATACGCAAAGAGATCCCAAAAGGGAATATGGAGATATTAATTTATGAAGTTTCTATCAATCGTATTGAGAACGATTCAAGCGTAATAGCCAATATCACCAACATACGAGATTCAATTGGGAAAGTGCATATTCCGGGGCCTGTAGAAGGCTCTTATATGATTACCGAAAAGGCTTATGCTCCTTATTTATTCGAAAGTACAATAGATGGAAAGTTTGCCTATGAAACCCGGGGTACGTGGGAAGTTAAAAATGCTTTTATGGCAGGACCTTTTGTAAACTATGCCGTGAAAGACGAAGAAAATAACCGTTTTCTAATTCTGGAAGGTTTTGTATTCTCACCTTCCCGTGGGAAAAGAGATAATATCTTTGAGCTGGATGCAATTCTGCAATCGGCCAGAATAAAATAAAGCAAATAAAAAACCCAACTTCAAAAGTTGGGTTTTTTATTTATCGGTGCAGAATTATTATTTCTTTTCTTCATGAATTTTACTTCCTTCATCTGTCCTTGAAGGTTCTTTCTCATCGTCTTTTGAAGCGTCTTTAAATTCTTTAATTCCACTTCCCAGACCTCTCATTAATTCCGGGATTTTACGTCCTCCAAAAAGCAATAAAATTACCACTACAATTAAGATGATTTGTGGAGCTCCTATAGCCAATGGCAAAAAAAATGCATTCATGTCTTTTAATTTAGTTTTACAAACTTAACAAGAATCTCTCAATATAAACGTTAAGATGTCAATAATTTGAGCCTTTAAGATAGGCCACATTTTTGATGTTCCAACTATAATCTAAAGGAAAATATTTAATTTATCTTTGTAACACCTAACAGGAACTATGGCTAAAGAGAAGAAAACCAAAAAAAGATTTGCGAAGAAATTACTTCATAAGTACCGCATGGTGGTTCTCAATGAAGATACTTTTGAAGAACGCTTTTCTTTTCGCTTAACGAAACTTAATGTATTTGTAGCCGTTGGGCTGTCTGCAATTTTTCTTATTGCAGCTACTACTATTCTAATCGCATTTACTCCCTTAAGGGAATACATTCCCGGATATTCTTCAGCCGAATTGAAAGAGGATGCAGCGAACCTCGCTTATAAGACCGATTCTCTTCAGAAGGTTATTCGTCTTAATGAACAGTATTTAGGATCTATAAAAAGTGCCTTGATTGGAGAATTTGACCTTGAAAAACTAAACAGGGATTCAGTATTATCTGGCTCTTCAGAAGATATGGAATATGAAGAAGTCTCACCTTCACGCGCAGACTCGCTATTAAGAGAACAGGTTGCTCAGGAAGACAAATATAATATCCTGCCTACCGCGACAGAAAACATAGATTTTTCCTTGTTTCCTCCAGTAAAAGGGACGATTTCCGAACCCTATAGCCTCGAAGAAAAGCACTACGCTGTAGATGTGGTGGTTGCCCGTAATTCCCCGGTGAAATCGGTCGCCGATGGCCGGGTGATATTTGCCGAATGGACTGCAGAAACCGGATATGTAATAATTATTGAGCATAGTTACGGCTTACTTTCAGTCTATAAACACAATGCCTCACTCACTAAATCCCAGGGAGAGATGGTTCGCGCCGGAGAAGTGGTCGCTACCGCAGGCTCTACGGGTGAACTAACTACAGGCCCGCACTTACACTTTGAACTTTGGAACGAAGGAAACCCTGTTGATCCAACTGAATATATTGACTTTAATTAATTTATGTCTGTAAAATCTTTTGCTGCCAGAATTTTTGCGGCTTATATCAGAAAAAAAATCAATAAATGGGCCGCTAATCCCGAGCAGGCACAACAAAGCATTTTTGAAGAGCTTATTGAAAAAGGAAGGCAAACCAGGTTTGGAAAGGATCATAATTTTGACAAAATAAATGGCCATTCAGATTTTGTGAAAAATGTGCCGGTAAGGGACTATGAGGAACTTCGTTTTTACATTGATAAAATGGTCGATGGTGAAAGTGATGTGCTCTGGCCAGGCAAACCCCTGTATTATGCTAAGACTTCGGGGACCACAAGTGGAGCGAAATATATTCCGCTAACAAAGGAGTCATTGCCTAAACATATTGAGGCTGCAAGAAACGCGATCCTTTGTTATATAGCCGACACGGGAAATTCAAAATTCGTTGACGGAAAAATGATATTTCTTCAGGGTAGTCCGGAAATGAGTAAAAAGAATGGCGTGAAATTGGGCAGATTATCGGGAATTGTAGCACATTATGTACCCGGCTATCTTCAGAAAAACAGAATGCCAACCTGGGAAACAAATTGCATTGAAGACTGGGAAACCAAAGTGGATGCGATCGTTGATGAAACGGTAAAGGAAGACATGTCTGTGATTAGTGGAATTCCTTCCTGGGTGCAGATGTATTTTGAAAGAATAATTGATAAAACCGGGAAAAAGGTAGGCGAAGTCTTTCCTAATTTTGAACTTTTCATATACGGCGGCGTTAATTATGAACCTTATCGTTCAAAATTTGAGAATCTTATTGGCCGGAAAGTAGATAGCATAGAGCTTTATCCTGCTTCTGAAGGATTTTTCGCTTTTCAGGATAAACAGCAGATAAAAGGGATGTTACTTCAGCTTAATTCGGGAATGTTCTACGAATTTATCAAGGCAGATGAGTTTTACGATGAAAATCCGGAAAGACTATTATTGAAGGAGGTTGAAATTGGTGTAAATTATGTGATGATCGTTTCCACCAATGCCGGTCTTTGGGGATATAATATAGGAGATACCATTCAGTTTACCGCTGTAAAGCCGTACAGAGTGATCGTTTCCGGAAGAATCAAGCATTATATTTCGGCTTTTGGAGAGCATGTAATAGCCAAAGAGGTAGAGGAAGCCATGCAACACGCAGTGGCCGAAACCGGTGCGGAAATAAGTGAATTTACCGTGGCTCCACAAATAAATCCTAAGGGAGAAGAGCTGCCTTATCACGAATGGTTTATAGAATTTGAGAAAGAACCGGAAGATTTGAATAAATTTGCTGAGATAATCGATAAATCTCTGCAAAAGCAGAATTCCTATTATTTCGATTTGATAGAGGGACACATCCTTCAACAACTCAAGATCACAAAAGTTCAGCGCAATGCTTTTCAGGATTATATGAAATCCATTGGGAAACTTGGAGGCCAGAATAAACTGCCCCGACTATCTAACGACCGGGATATTGCAGATAAGCTGAACGGGATAAATTAAAAGAAAACTATGTCTATATTAAAATTACAGGGACGCACCAGAGCACAGGAAAGTTCCGGTGCTATTGAGCGAATGTATATAACCATGCGTCACCTTTTTAACCGTGGATTTTATAAACCCATGGGAATTTCCGGAGAAACCCTGCGGGAGTCCCTGCTCACTTTACGACCTGAAATATATGGATCGGTATCCGATGACAAGGCAGAGCTGGAAGGATTGTTATATGTGGTGGATCGTTTACCTAGAGGTATCGAGGAATGTCGCTATATAAACCTTACCAGTGATGAAGGTTATGGAAATTCTCATTTTAAACCCATAATTCCTCCAAAAAGAAGGCGTAATTGTTACAGGATCGATGAGGAGCAAATGAATATTGAGATTACCCGGGGAAGATCGGAAATCTATGATATTCTTACCCATCTTACTTTCCTCTTTATTGAATCTGAAAAGATCATGAAGCGTGTACTTATCGACGAGGAAGGAAACTTAACGCGGGACTGGCAAAAGCTTGAAGCTGCTGTGACCCAAAAAGAAGAATTGAGCCAGGCCGAAAGAGAGGTTGCACTTACACATACAGCGAGTATTTTAGGAAGAACTTTTCATGAAATAAGAACGATATATTCAAAGTTTTCAACGCCGGAGAATCAGGATAGATTTCTTGGTATTATCTGGTCTTTAGGAAAAATGGCCATTAGGGAAGCCTTTAAAAATGAAAAAAGGATTATCACCTTTAGTCCCGTTCTTAGAGAACGCCTGGGTCATCACATTCATGGTGAAATATGGGCCAATGATATTAAGCTGAAGCTTATTGAAAACGGACTTATGGGGCGTCCAATCCATATTATAAGCGCTAATATGCATAGTGTAATGAACACTTTATACACTCCATATGCATTGAAGGCAGAATTAAAAAAGAAGGGCGCACTGGGAATTTATGAAGAGCTGAGTGATAGCGGCAACGGGGTATTGCGTCAGAAAATCACCAAAGTAGCCCTTGATAACGGGATGATGTTTCTGGAAGATAAAAGCGGAACCAATATAGACGTGCAAATCTTTGATACCGCCGCACTGGAAGATGGATTTAAAAGCCCGGAATTTCGAAATTTAAAGACTGAAGATAAACCGGTGCTCATAGTAATGGATTATGCATTCGGAGAGCAGGCCTATGAAACCATGGATGAATTGCTTAAACCTTTTTCAAATGAGGATAAAGAAATTAAGCTAAATGTGGAATCAATTTCCATCATGGGTAAAGCCGGAATTCTTGAAGGTGGAAAAGGCGATATTATGATCCCCGATGCGCATTTATTTGAAGGAACAGCCGATAATTATCCTTTTGAAAATGAATTGAAAAAGTCTGATCTTGATGGCCAGGATATTCAGGTAGTAGATGGTGCTATGATCACCGTTCTTGGAACCTCTCTTCAGAATAAGGATATTCTTAGGTTTTTCCACGATTCCACCTGGAATGTATGCGGACTCGAAATGGAAGGAGCTCATTATCACAAAGCCATTCAGGCCGCGTCGCGTTTAAGAGGAAGTATAAAGGAAAATGTGAAAGTAAGATATGCCTATTATGCTTCAGATAATCCTTTGGAGACGGGCAGTACGCTGGCTTCCGGAGGGCTTGGAACTTCAGGGGTTAAGCCAACCTATTTGATTACCGAAAAGATTCTGGAACAGATTTTTAATTCCTAAACAAACAAAATGACGGTAGAAGAAACGCCACTCAAAGATTGTTTTTTAGTAAAACCCACCATTTTCAGAGATCACCGGGGAATATTTCTGGAAACTTATCACAGAAAAAAATTCGCGGAACTCACTCATATAGACGCCGAATTTGTTCAGGATAATCAGTCGGTTTCAAAATACGGGGTGTTGCGCGGGATGCATTATCAAAAAGGAGAGTATGCCCAAACAAAGCTGGTTCGTGTAATCTATGGGAAAGTCCTGGACGTGGTAGTGGACCTTAGGCCTGATTCCCCGACTTTCAAAAAGAGCTATTCTGTAATTCTGGATGATGAGAATCTATATCAGTTATATATTCCCAAAGGTTTTGCACATGGATTTCTAACACTTTCCGAAAAGTCGGTCTTTGCCTATAAATGTGATGATTATTACACTCCGGGATCGGAAGCAGGCATAATTTATAATGATCCTGATCTTAATATAGACTGGGACTTTCCTGAAAAAAACCTTATTCTTTCAGAAAAAGATAAAAGTCAGCCAACCTTTCAAGAATCATTTGAATGAAAACTATACTGGTTACCGGTGCATCCGGACAATTAGGGCAATGCTTTCAGGAAAAGGCATTAAATTTTCCAAATTTCAACTTCATTTTTTGCTCATCCAAAGAGATGGACATTACTTCAAAATCAAGTCTAGAAGATTTTTTCAACGAAAATAAAATCGATTATTGTATTAATTGTGCGGCCTATACGAATGTTGAACTTGCCGAAGATGAAAAGGAAAAAGCTTTTTTGATAAATGCACAGTCCGTAAAAATTCTTGCTGAAATTTGTAAAAGGAATAAGACGGTTTTAATCCATTTTTCAACCGATTATGTTTTTAATGGTGAGTCCCGTGAGCCTTATAAAGAAGATGCACAGGTTTCTCCGATCAATGTTTATGTATCTTCCAAGCTTTTAGGGGAAGAAAATATTGCCGGAGCGATGGAGCAATATTTTATTTTTAGAACCTCCTGGCTTTATTCTCAATTCGGTCATAATTTCTTTAATACCATTCGGAAAAAGATCGCGGAAAAAGCCGAATTGAATATTACAACCTCTCAGCTGGGAGCTCCTACCAATGCAAATGATCTCGCAGAATATGTCCTGAAAATTATCCAATCTGATAGTAGTTCTTATGGGATCTATCATTTTAGTAACGAAGGAGAAGCCACCTGGTATGATTTTGCAAAAGCGATCATTGATTTTTCAGAAAACACCGAAGGCGTCAAGCTGATTAAAACTGGCTTTTATAAAACAAGGGCTAAAAGGCCTGCTTACAGCGTACTTTCTAAAGAAAAGATAAACTTGAAATTTGAGTTTCAAATTTTAGAATGGAAAGAGAGCCTTCAGGGTCTCATTGCTAAAATTTGATTACATTTCTATCAATATAAACAACTATGGCTAAAAGAATATTAATTACAGGGGCAGCGGGATTTTTGGGTTCGCACCTGTGTGATAGGTTCATAAAGGAGGATTTTGAAGTTATCGCCATGGACAATCTTATTACAGGCGATAAGCGAAATATTGAGCATCTTTTTAAGCATAAAAACTTTGAATTTCATCATCACGATGTGACAAAATTTGTTCATGTGGCTGGTGAACTTGACTATATTCTTCATTTTGCTTCACCCGCCAGCCCGATAGATTATCTTAAAATTCCTATTCAGACTTTAAAAGTCGGCTCCGTTGGAACACTTCATTGTCTTGGACTTGCCAAGGAAAAGAATGCCAGAATTTTGATTGCATCAACTTCAGAAGTCTATGGAGATCCTCTGGTGCATCCTCAAAGTGAAGATTATTATGGAAATGTAAATACAATTGGTCCGCGTGGAGTTTATGATGAGGCTAAGCGTTTTCAGGAATCCCTTACGATGGCTTATCACAGGTTTCATGGGCTTGAAACCCGCATTGCCCGGATTTTCAATACTTACGGGCCACGAATGAGACTTAATGACGGTCGCGTTATTCCTGCTTTTATAGGTCAGGCGTTGCGCGGTGAAGATCTTACCGTTTTTGGAGACGGGTCTCAAACAAGGTCTTTTTGTTATGTAGATGATCAGGTGGAAGGGATTTACCGTTTGCTGTTCAGTGATTACAGCGACCCGGTAAATATTGGAAATCCGGATGAAATCACCATTCTCGATTTTGCAAAGGAAATTATCGGACTTACCGGTACACAACAGAAAATTGTATATAAAGAACTTCCTGAAGATGATCCATTACAAAGGCAGCCTGATATTTCAAGAGCTAAGGAAATTTTGAAATGGCAGCCTGAAATTTCCAGAAGTGAAGGAATGAAGATCACTTATGATTATTTTAGGGGCCTTAGTCACGAGGAATTAGAAAAAAGAGAGCATAAAGACTTTTTTGAACACATCAGGAGATAAAAATGAAAGATTACGGATTGGTATCGGTGATCATGCCTGCATATAACTGCGAGGCTTTTATCTCTGAAGCGATCCAGTCTGTAATAAATCAAACCTATCCCAACTGGGAATTATTAATCATCGATGACGCTTCTGTAGATGCCGGGCCAGAGATTATGCAATCCTGGAGGGATCAGGATTCAAGAATTCATTTTCTAAGGAATAAGGAGAATAAAGGAACTCATCACACCCGTAATAAAGGAATTGAAGCCTCCACAGGGAAGTTTATAGCTTTTCTGGACGCAGACGACCGCTGGAAGCACGACAAGCTTGAAAAACAGCTTAAACTGATGGATGAAGAGAATCTATCTGCATGCTTTTCCAGTTATGACCTGATTGATGAAAATGGGAACCCGGCAAATAAAAAAATTGAGGCGCTACCGGTAATGAATTACGAAAAATTACTGAAGGCGAATTACGTTGGGAATCTTACCGGGATGTTTGATGTTTCACAATTAGGAAAAATATATGCTCCGGATATCCGTAAACGTCAGGACTGGGCATTATGGCTGGAGGTAATAAAAGCAGGAGGACCTATGATAGGCATCAAGGAATCGCTTGCTTATTACAGAATTAGAAAAGGCTCGATTTCAAATAATAAAATAGCAATGCTGAAGTATAATTTCAGTGTATATCATAAAGTTCTTGGGTATAATTTTTTTAATAGTTGCTGGAGAATGCTGGTCTTTCTAAGAGAACAATTCTTTGTAAAATCCAGACAGGAAAAGCAACTTTAAATCATCGAAGTGAATTGTTTCAGTTTCCCGCTGGGGCTTCGTTTCAGGACTTCTTTACGTTCAAAACCAATCTTTAAATTTTTACCTACATAGGTTTCAATAGCCTTTAACACCTTTTGTTTCTGTTCCGCAGAAAGCTCTATTTCGCTTACATAATCAATTTCGAATTCGTCTTTCTTGGTTTGTACTATCACAAATTCCTTGATGTTTCCGGTATCCTCAATAATAGTTTTAGTGACATAATAAAAAGTAAGACCGGGGACAACTTTGCCATCTGGTAAGCGGGCAATATCGTTGGTGCGACCAATAAGTTTATCCAGAATTGGCTTTTTCAAAGCGCTTTTTTCAGATAGCATGCCTATATCGCCAATATCATAACGAATCATGGGATG
>JAGXII010000064.1 GCA_024635735.1 Christiangramia sp.
GGCCTACGCCCCAGTTTATTTTTATTTTCATAATCTTCTAATTATAAGTTCTTGGTCCCATAAAAGTGGCGCTGGCGGTTTCAATTAATTTGTCGCCGCTATAAACTTCTATCTCCACCTTATCCTTCTCGTCTTCAAGTGCTGATTTATTAATATTCACGAAAAAAGTTCCTTCTGTTAAACCATTCGCAGGGACTTTCATATCATTTTCCTTCACCGTTTCAATTTCCCCTTTATGAGAAACCAACCTGAAATGTACATGCTCAAAATCCTGAGAAGTCTTATTGATGAGTTTGTAGGTATATACATTGCTGATGATATTCCCTTCCCGGTGCTCATAAAGCTGTCCCGGCAATCTTAAAATATTGGCTTCTATATCACTTCTTAGGAATAACATTCCCGTAAGCACAGAAATGAGAATGAACAATACCGCGGAATAACCTTTAAGCCTTGGAGTAAATTTAAATTTGGCCTTCTTCTCAATATTCTCTTCGCTTGCATAGCGAATTAATCCCTTTGGAAGGTCCACGGCTTCCATCATACTATCACAGGCATCGATACATGCAGTACAGTTTACACACTCCAGCTGAGTCCCGTTACGAATATCTATTCCTGTGGGACATACGTGCACACACTGAAAGCAATCTATACAATCTCCTTTTCCGCTGGCCTCACGGTCCTCGTTCTTCTTGAATTTAGCCCTTCCCTTTTCTTTTTCTCCGCGTTTATGGTCATAGGCAACCACAATAGATTTTGTATCCAGCAACACTCCCTGTAAGCGGCCGTAAGGACAGGCGATAATACAAACCTGTTCCCTGAACCATGCAAATACAAAATAGAATACTCCCGTAAATATGAGCAAAGAAACAAGTGTGCTTATATGTGCCTGCGGACCATCGAGTATATAAAGTAATAACCGGTCGCTACCAATCAAATAAGCGAGAAAGACATTGGCGATAAGAAAAGAAACGATGAAGAAAATAAACCATTTCAGTCCTTTCTTTCTAATCTTTTCGCCATTCCAATCCTGTTTTTCAAGGCGTATTTGTTTTCCGCGATCTCCCTCAATCCAGTATTCAATTCTTCGGAATACCATTTCCATGAAGATCGTCTGCGGGCATATCCATCCACAAAATATCCTTCCGAAGGCTACCGTGAACAGAAGAATAAAAATCACACCGATAAGCATGATAATTACAAAAAGATAAAAATCCTGTGGCCAAAAGGTAAATCCGAAGATATTAAACCTGCGCTCCAGCACATTGAACATGAGGAACTGGTGCCCGTTTACCTTTAAAAAAGGAGAAGTAAATAAAATAGCAAGAAGCAAATAACTTACATACTTACGGTATTCGTAGAATTTTCCTGAGGGTTTTTTGGGGAATACCCAGGACCTTTTTCCTTCTTTGTCTACCGTTGCTATACTATCTCTAAACTTCTCCTTCTCCTTCACCATGTTTTAATTATTTTTCCGTTTGGCTGTCTTCTATGATCACTTTAACACCTTCTTCCGTCTTTTCTACTTCCGTGCTTTCCACAGGAGCATCGGGATCTACCCAAAGCTCTCCCTGCGGCTCTTTAGGATCGGCAGGAGTAGTACCTTGGAGGCTGAGCACATAACTCGCCACCTGCGCGATCTGATCTGGTTTCAACTCGGTTTTCCAGGAAACCATTCCTTTTCCGGGGCGACCTCCTTCTGAGATCGTATGGAATACGTTTTTGATACCACCTCCAAGGATCCAGTAGTCATCGGTAAGGTTAGGCCCAATTCCTCCACCGGCATCAACTTTATGACAGGCGATACAGTTCGCCTCAAAAGTGTTTTTCCCGGCACTAATATCTTCATCTGCCGTTAAGAGTTCCACCGTGTTTGCATCTACAAGGCCTTTGGCGTTCTTTTTATATTCTTCTACCGCTGCTTTTGCTTCAGCAACCTCCTGTAGATATTCTTCCTTTTGAGTGGCTCCGTCAAAAATGTGGTATTTTGCCAGGTAGACAAAAGCGAAGATTATACTTGCATAAAACCCATAAAGCCACCATGGCGGAAGGTTGTTATCCAGCTCCCTGATCCCATCGTAATTATGGTCCAGAATGATCTCCTCTTCTTTTTCCAGAGGCTTTTTGTCGAGAAGTTTCTTATAGGTCTTTTTCCACCAACTATACTTTTCAGCTTGTTTCTTCGCTATGGCCTCGTCATATTTTAATTTCGCATCGGGCTTAAGCGAATTATAAAGCACTTTTTCCAGTGAAGCTATCGAGACTTCTATGGCAATTGCAATAATCACAACTACTGCAAGAATTAACCATAATATGGGATAGCTCTCAAAGGCAGAACTTTCACCTGTGTCAAGAGTGGCTTCAGCAAGAAATACAGCCAGCCCCGTAAGTCCAAGAATTCTTAATACTGAGAATAATCTCTTCATATCAGTCGATTTTTTGGTTATCAAAATCAGTCTCCATTTCTCCATTATCTTCCAAATCAAGCGGCAGATTACTAACTTCTTTTATATACTCTTTCCTTGCGGTCACCACCCACCAGAAAAGGGCGGTAAAAAAAAGAAAGAAGATGAGCAGGGAAATTATAGGATAGATTTCAACTCCTTCTATACTTTCCAGCGGTCCTTTTACAAATTTTAGCATGATACTTTAGTTTTTAATTATTTTGTGTTCGATAGGTCCTCTGCCTTGATATCAGTTCCAAGTCTTTGCAGATATGCAATAAGAGCCACTATTTCACGGTCACGCATTTGGGTGAATTCTATACCGTTTTCTTTAGCATATTTCTTATCAGCCTCATAGGTAGACGCAAAATCGGGATCTGAATAAAGGTTCTTTTCGATCTCAGTTCCCTGCTCTTCCATCCATTCCTGGGCTCTGGTGATCTCCTCATCGGTATAAGGAACACCAAGAGTTTGCATTGCCCTCATTTTATTTTCAGTATCCGATTTGTCAAGTTCGTCCTTCACCAGCCATTTATAACTTGGCATAATGGAGCCTGAAGAGGTACTCTGCGGATCGTACATGTGGTTTAAGTGCCAGTTATCGGAGTATTTCTGACCAATCCGATGAAGATCGGGACCTGTTCTTTTACTTCCCCAAAGAAACGGATGATCATACCTGTATTCACCAGCTTTTGAATATTCTCCATATCGCTCCACTTCACTTCTAAAAGGCCTTATCATCTGAGAGTGGCAGGAGACACACCCCTCACGAATATATATATCACGACCTTCAAGTTCCAGTGGCGTATATGGCTTTACACTTGAGATTACAGGAACATATTCATCTACCATTAAAGAAGGGATGATTTGTACCATACCCCCAATTAGAATTGCGATAGTTGCATATATAGTTAGCTTCACCGGACGTCTTTCCAGCCAGCTATGCCAGGCTTCTCCGGAAGTACGATGTTTGGTCACTTTTTGAAGAGCCGCGGCTTCTGCCAGTTCGTCTTCAACCTGGCTACCCTGGCGGATAGTCTTCACGATATTATATAGCATTACAAAAGCACCAAGGATATAAAGACTTCCACCAATCGCACGCATCCAGTACATCGGGATGATCTGTGTTACTGTTTCAAGGAAGTTTCCATAAGTAAGTGTGCCGTCCGGATTAAACTGTTTCCACATGGATGCCTGTACAAACCCGGCAACATACATGGGCAGTGTGTACATGATAATACCCAAAGTACCTATCCAGAAATGAGCGTTAGCTAACTTTAAGGACCAGAGTTTAGTTTTAAATAGTCGTGGTACAAGCCAGTAAACCATTCCGAAAGTGAGGAATCCGTTCCAGGCAAGTGCGCCCACGTGAACGTGAGCAATGATCCAGTCGCTGAAGTGGGCAATAGCATTTACGTTTTTAAGTGAAAGCATAGGGCCTTCAAAGGTTGCCATCCCGTAACCAGTAATTGCAACCACCATAAATTTAAGAACCGGATCTACTCTTACCTTATCCCAGGCTCCTCGTAAAGTCAGTAAACCATTGATCATACCTCCCCAGGATGGGAAAAGTAACATTACAGAGAAAGCAACACCCAGGTTTTGAGCCCAATCTGGAAGTGCTGTATAAAGAAGATGGTGAGGTCCTGCCCAGATATATATAAATATCAGAGACCAGAAATGTACAATTGAAAGTCTATATGAATAAACCGGTCTGTTGGCGGCTTTCGGTACAAAATAATACATCAATCCCAGGAAAGGGGTTGTAAGGAAAAACGCTACGGCATTATGGCCGTACCACCACTGAACCAACGCATCCTGAACTCCCGAATAAATTGAATAACTCTTAAAAGCGCTGACAGGAATTTCAATATTATTAAAAATATGAAGCACAGCAACGGTTACAAAGGTTGCGAGATAAAACCAGATCGCCACATACAGGTGTCGCTGCCTCCTTTTGATCATGGTACCAATCAGGTTAATACCAAAAGCGACCCAAATTACCGCGATCGCGATATCGAAAGGCCATTCCAGCTCAGCGTATTCTTTAGAAGAAGTATATCCCAGCGGTAAGGTTATCGCCGCTCCTACAATAATAAGTTGCCAGCCCCAGAAGTTAATATTACTCAGTACATCACTGAACATTCTCGCTTTGAGCAATCGCTGGGTTGAATAATACACGCCCGCAAAAATGGCATTCCCTACAAATGCAAAGATCACCGCATTAGTGTGCAGTGGTCTTAAACGCCCGAAGCTTAGCCATGGAATTCCTTCTGTAGCATAAGGAAAAATAAACATAAAGGCGAGCAAAAGCCCAACGCTCATACCTATGATACCCCAGAACATTGTGGCAATAATAAATTTCTTTACGATCTTATTATCGTAATAAAACTGCTGTACTTCCATAATTAATTTGATTTCACTTTATTGACTGAAGATTCTTTTTCAGAATCGGGTTTTACCAGTTCATCCTCAAAAAGCATCCTTACCGAAGGTGTATAAACATCGTCATACTGCCCATCCTTTACAGAAAGGATAAAAGCAACGAAAAAGATAAGCGCTACCACGACGCTTACTGCCAGTAACATGTATATAATGCTCATTGTTTTAGTTTATGGGTGTAAAAGTATTTTCTGAATGGCGCCTAAAAAATGACAATTGTCAGCTTTAAGGTTTTATTTGGTTTTCAGCCCGCTGGCTATTTGTTGAGTTGAAAATGTAGTAAAAAGCACTATGCTTATTGAGCTTAAAGGCATCAGGATGGCTGCGACTACGGGCATAAGGTTACCGGTTACGGCAAACCCAAGCCCCAGAAGATTGTAAGATAAAGAGAGTATAAAACTCCAGTGAATGATGGAAATCCCCTTAGAGGACAAACGGATGAATTCATGAAATTTTGAAAACATCGAAGCATCAAGGATCCCGTCACAGGCTGGTGAAAAAACGTTGATATTTTCAGAAATCACTATCCCCACATCACTTTGCGCCAGTGCTCCGGCATCATTAAGACCGTCACCCACCATCATCACCTTCTTGCCTCTTTGCTGAAGTTTTTTAATGAATTCAAGCTTATCACCAGGTCGCTGATTAAAATACATGGCAGTTCCCGCCGGTAACAGCTCCTGAAGTTTTTGCTTTTCCCCTTCATTATCCCCGGAAAGAATAATAAGCTCCTTCCCGGCCGATAGTTTTTCAAAAACATCCTCTACTCCATTGCGATAGGAATTATGAAAAGTGAAGCAACCTTTATAATTATCATTAGAACTAACATGGACCGATGTCTTTTCCAGGGTGCCTTCTGCAACCGGTTTATTTCCAACAAAGGCTGCAGATCCTATTTTTAGTTTTTTATCTCCGTAGTCACTCTCAATTCCCTGGCCTGAAAATTCCTGAAAAACTTCAGGCGTTTTTATGCTATTCCTGTCTAAAATGGAATACAACGCCCGGCTCAGCGGGTGATTGGAAGCACGCAGACTACCACCAAGCATTTCCAGTTCTTCTTCGGCAAGCTCCAGTCCATCATAACAAATACTGTTTTGCTTATTTGTGGTGATGGTACCCGTTTTATCGAAAACCACGGTATCTATTTTCGCGACCTGCTCAATAACCGAAGCCTCCTTTAGGTAAAGTTTATTTTTACCAAAGATGCGCAGCAGGTTTCCTAAAGTGAAAGGGGCTGCCAGAGCGATAGCGCAGGGACACGCGATAATCAATACGGCTGTGAAAACATTAAGTGCTTTTGATGGATCATAAAACATCCAGAAAGCGGCAGAAAGTATTGCAACACTTAAAACACTTACAGTGAACCGTTTACTAATTTTATTGGTGAGCGACTGGAAACCGCTGTTTTTATCCTTTTTAAAAACCTCATCGCTCCAGAGTTGGGTGAGATAACTTTGCTGTACTTCCTTCAAGGCTTCCACCTCGATAATACCCCCCAGTTGTCTTCCGCCCGAATAGAGTTTATCACCACTCTTCTTTTCAACAGCTTCAGCCTCGCCGGTCACAAAACTGTAATCTATACGGGCCTCTCCTTTAATGAGAATGGCATCCATGGGGATGAGCTCCTCATTTCTAATAATTATACGATCTCCTTTTTGAACCTTATAGACCTGTACCTGTTCTTCAGTAATTTGTTCACCATCATCCTTTATTCTGGTGACGGCGATGGGAAAATAGGATTTATAATCTCTTTCAAAAGACAGGAAAGCATAGGTTTTGTGCTGAAAGAATCTTCCCAGAAGCAGAAAGAAAACGAGTCCGCTAAGGCTATCGAAAAAGCCGGTTCCCGTATTCATTATAATTTCTGCAGTGCTTCTAATAAACAATACACTTATTCCAAGAGCGATAGGCACATCAATATTCAAAATCCGGGAACGCAAACCTTTAAAGGCCGAAATAAAATAATCACTCCCTGAATAAAACACCACAGGAAGAGAAAAACTGAACATTAGCCAGCGAAATATATGCTTGAACTGGTCCAGCCAGAATTCATTGATCTCAAAATATTCGGGAAACGAAAGGAACATAATATTCCCGAAAGCAAAGCCCGCGACACCCAGTTTATAAATAAGGCTGCGATTAATATTCTCCTTTTTACTCTCGTAATTTTCCAGAGAAATATAGGGTTCATAACCTATTCGGGAGAGAAGTAACACCAGTGATTTCAGTGAAATCTCTTCGGCTGAAAAGCTTATCCTTACCTTTTTCTGTGGAAAATCGACCTGAGAACTGCGAACTCCTTTTTGAAGTTTATGAAGGTTTTCAAGTATCCATATACATGAACTGCAATGAATAGAAGGGATTAGAAAGGAAATGATTTTCACATTCCCATCATCAAACTCTAGAAGTTTTTCGGCTATTTCAGCATTATCAAGAAAATCGTATTTACTTTCCTGGATTTTCGGGGAAATACCGGGAGTATTTTCCAGCTTATAATAATACGAGAGATCATTATTCTCAAAAATTTCGAAAACGGTTTTACATCCGCTACAACAGAATGGCTTTTCCTGAAATACCAGGCTGTCCTCTCTACATTCATCACCACAGTGAAAACAATTTTCCATAAAGAAACAGGATTATAATGGCCAAAAATGGGAATTAGACTATAAAAAAAGTATGATGAAAATCAGGCTTCAGGGATTTATTCATGAATGACCAGAATGGGCAAAGAATTATCTACTGTAGTAAATAAGCCGTATTTCGCATGTAATAGCCGGTCGCAAACGCTAAGGTTTTTCCCCAGCACTACGATCATATCAAATTTATTCTGAATCTCCTTTAAAAGGTCCTCACTAAAAATTTCTGCCTTCTCCATTTTCACATAGTGAAGTTGTGGTTCTCCGTCTACCTTAACCGGAGCTTTCAGGGCAAACTTCTTACCTTTTTTCCCGGCAGATTTTTCGTCTACTTCTATTTTGGTAACCCCGTCTGGATTTAAATAGGCTTTACTTTCCAATAACTGGAAAACCCGGTCTCCGGTTAATACCGAGTAGTCTACCGGTAATACAAGTCTTTCAAGTTTTACATATTTACTATCCCCGGGTACTGCCATAATATTGCAGCGTATTTTTCTAATCACATCATAAGCATGATCCCCAAGTATAGGGTGATGATGTATATGCTGACTCGCTGCTCCAATAAAGATCAAATCGATCTTTTTCTCTTCAAGGGCTTTACGAACCGCGTTTATAAGGTTATCTGAGGAAAGTATATAATTAAAGGTATGTTTTGGATTATAGGTATAATCTTCCAGCTTCTTTATTCCTGCCTGAAGATTCTCCCAGGTTGAAAGCAACTGGTTTTCCAGCTTATCACTCTCTGATCTATTAAAATTAAAGTCCTGAATATTCAGCAAATAAAAGGTAGTCGTAAAGTCCTGTAGAAAATCTACAGCATACTTTCCGGCATTATCTGATACTTCTGAAAAATCAGTCAGGATTAATACGTTCATAGTCTTCGCTTAATAAAAGCGAAATTAGGTGAAGAGTTCACCCGGAAAAATGACCAAAATCAGTTCTTACCAATTATCTTTTTTAAGACTCACTATCGAACGTTCTTAAGTGACTCTGAATCAATGAGTTTGATGTTTCTACCTTCAATTTCTATAAAGCCTTCTTTTTTAAATTCGGAAAGAGTTCTTATAAGACTTTCTGAAGCCATTCCAGCCACACCGGCAAGATCGGCGCGTGATATCCTTATACTTTTAAGCGGATGCTTTTGGATTCTTTCAGCAAAAAGAAGAATTGTATTGGCCGTTTTTTTACGAACAGACCCATAAGCCATATCCATTAATTGCTGTTTTAACTCGGATAGGTTTTTGTTCAGTACATCTACCAGTTGCAGGGTAACACGAGGATTATTAGCCAGAATCTTATGAAACTCCTCACGGGAAACAGCATACAGCTGCGTATTTTCCATTGCGGTGGCATAATCTTCATATGCCGATTGCGGATCATTCCCCGGATTTCCAAAAAAATCGTCCTGTTTGTAAAGTTCTGTAATCAGTTCCTTTCCCTGGTTATCCATTCGGTGGGCTTTAACCACTCCTCTTCTTACAAGATAGAAGAAATTAGACTTCTTCCCTTTTTCGTAAATAGTTTCCCCTTTTTGAAAATCCATTAACCTGTACTGCTGAAAAAGTTCCCTGAGATCTTCCAGGTTTTTAAGATCTCCCCCGGAAGTTTTGGTGGCCGGTTGTGTTTTATTAAATGATTTTAAGATTGCTATTTTTGCGAGGCGGCTTTCAATAGCGCTTAGAAGATCTTCTTCCTCGAAAGGTTTGGTAAGGTAGTCGTCTGCGCCAAGGTCCATTCCTTTTCTAATATCCTTATGTTCGGTTTTGGCTGAAAGAAAAATAAAAGGAATGTTGACTGTTTCAGGGTTTTCGGCCAGTGCCTGCAACACACCATACCCATCAATTTCCGGCATCATTATATCGCATATGATAATATCGGGATGGGTATCTTTAGCCCTTTTTATACCGTGTGCCCCGTTGGAGGCAGTCACCACTTCGTAATCTGACAGTTCCAGCAGTTCGGCAGTGTTTTCCCTTACTGTTACATCATCTTCTACCAGCAATACTTTTTTCATATTATATATCTGAAATTAGAATTCTTTTTTATTAATATCAGCTTTTTTTCATCGGGACTTCTACCTTAAACCGAGTTCCCTCATTTTCTTTACTCTCAAAACCAATACTGCCGCCCAGATTTTCAAGATGAGTCTTGGCAATATTAAGTCCTATTCCTGTTCCCTGATCCAGCAAAGCATTCTCTGCCCTGAAATATCTTTCAAAAATATGCTTTTGATCTTGTTCCGGAATACCTCTTCCCTGATCCTCCACTACAAAAACAATATTTTCACCTTTAAAGTGCACTTTAAATTTAATAGTTGTGTTTTCCGGAGAATATTTGATCGCATTCCCCAGCAAATTAGATAGTATAAGTTCCAGAATCTTTTCGTCCTGAATCAGAATAACATCCTCGATTTCTGTAGGGTAAATAATATCCTGACCATCCTTAAGGGTAATGTTTGCATTGTATACCACC
>JAGXII010000065.1 GCA_024635735.1 Christiangramia sp.
GGAGTTTGTTTTGCCAAAAAGTCTATATCAAGTTCCTCTGCCACTTTTTTAATTGGGCGAAGATGAACTTCAAAAATTTCTTTTCTTTCCCTAACATCCGGAAGGTCAACATAAATTTGTCTGTCAAAACGTCCTGCTCTCATTAGAGCTTTATCCAGTACATCTGCACGGTTTGTGGCGGCAACAACTATTACATTGGTGTTGGTCCCAAAACCATCCATTTCAGTAAGTAACTGGTTAAGGGTGTTTTCACGCTCATCATTGGAGCCGGAGAAATTGCTTTTACCCCTGGCACGTCCAATTGCATCTATCTCATCAATGAATATAATAGATGGTGACTTTTCTTTTGCCTGTTTAAACAAATCTCTAACCCTTGAGGCTCCAACTCCCACGAACATTTCCACAAAATCGGAACCTGAAAGTGAGAAGAACGGAACTTTGGCTTCACCTGCAACAGCTTTTGCCAGTAAAGTTTTACCGGTTCCAGGAGGCCCTACCAGTAATGCTCCTTTCGGGATTTTACCACCTAAAGCAGTATATTTTTCAGGTTGTTTAAGGAAATCTACAATTTCCTGTACCTCTTCCTTGGCGCCTTCAAGCCCTGCAACATCTTTAAAAGACGTTTTAACATCGGTATTTTGATCAAATAACTTGGCTTTAGATTTTCCAATATTGAAGATCTGACCACCAGCACCTCCGCCAGCCCCGGAACTCATTTTTCTCATAATGAATATCCAGACTCCAATAATCAGGATAAAAGGGAGTAATGCCCAGAAGAGCTCTCCAATTACATCGCTCGAAGTGTCGTAAGTGACAATGGTATCAAGATTATTTTCTTTCTTGATCTCGTTAATGTCATTTTCAAAATTCTGAAGGTCCCCAAACTGAAAGCTATATACAGGAACTTCCCCGGTTGGGAAAAGTTCAGGGTCTATATTCTTCTTATGTATTTCTTTTTCTCTGGCTTCATCGGTAAGATAAACCTTAGCCTGGTTACGGTTAATGATCTCGACTTTTTTGACATCACCATTCTTCAGGAATTCTTTAAATTCGGCAGGATTGGTTTTTGCGGGTTCAGAGAAACCTCCTCCTCCAAAGAAATTAATTCCTAAAAATATAATGATGATCGCCGCATAAATCCAGTAGGCACTGAATTTAGGTTTTTTGGGATCCAACTTTTTTTTCGGTTTTTGATTCGCCATTCTTTCGTGGTAAAATTTAGATTTTAATAACTGCTTTCTATGGATGTGATCTTTGCATCACCCCAAAGACTCTCAATATCGTAAAATTCCCTGATATGTTTCTGGAAAACGTGAACAACTACGTTTACATAGTCCATTAAAACCCATTCGGCATTTTCACTTCCTTCAATATGCCAGGGTTTATCTTTCAGGCTTTTACTAACTGTTTTTTGGATGGAATTTACTATGGCGTTAACCTGCGTGTTGGAAGTACCGTTGCAGATAATAAAATAATCACAAACTGTATTTTCAATTTTTCTAAGGTCCAGGATATCAATGTCATTTCCCTTTACTTCCTCTATCCCTTTTATAATATGTGCAATAAGTTGATCGCTGTTCGTTTCCTTTTTTGCCATTAAATTTATTTATTTACGCAAATTTATCATTTTTTTGCTCTTTTACTGAGATTGTTAACACAAGATTTAACGCCTCAATTTCTTTCATCTATTATGCGTATAATCAAAGTTAGTGCCATTGATTCCACTAATTCTTTCGCAAGGAAGTTTTACGAAGGCGATCCAGATTTTGAACCGGTTTGTGTACAGGCTGCTCATCAAACCAAAGGGCGCGGTCAAAGAGGATCAAATTGGGAGTCAAAAGCTGGTGAAAACCTCACTTTCAGTATTCTTTATCCGCAAAAGAAGCTTGCTGTTTCCAAACATTTTATATTGAGTGCGACAATTTCTCTGGCAGTTTTAGAAACACTGGAAAAATTTTCTATTCCAAATCTTAAGGTAAAATGGCCTAACGACATTCTGTCAGCCAGAAAAAAAGTGGGTGGAATACTTATTGAAAATGTATTAAAAACTAACAGGATAGTTGCCAGTATCATAGGAATTGGCATTAATGTAAATCAAACTGATTTTGAAGGTCTGGACCAGGCCGGGTCTCTGAAAACCATTACGGGGAAAACTTATTCTTTAGACCATCTTCTGGATGAATTAGTTGAAAATATTGTATACAAATTACAGAAATTATATGCCTCTGAACAGACTGATGTGTTGGAGCAATATTCTCAAAATATGTTCAGAAAAGATGAGGTTTCGGTTTTTGAATTGCCCAATGGAAAAAGGATCAACGGGATTATTAGGGGCGTAAGCCTGGAAGGTAAATTAAAACTGGAAACAGAAGATTCAGTTTTTCATACATTCAATTTGAAAGAAATAAAGATGCTCTATTAAAAAAGACGGAAATTTTCCGGCTTTTTTTATTTTATTCCAGTGCTCTTAGAGCTTTGATGCATTTTCGCTTAGGGTATTGATGAATTTTTGAAGCGGGCCTTTAATCATCATGCTCATCATGGCATTAAATTTTCCTTCAAAATCCATAAATAATTCCCTCTCGTTAGCTCCGGACTCATCAATATGAACATTAAGACTGAATGGGAATTTCTCTGAGGTAGAACCCAGTTTTACCAGATTTGGTTCATTGATTTCAGTAATTTTAAGCCTTATTTCAGGCATTCCCTTTAACTGAAAATGAAAAGTATCTTCATTAATTGCTTCAAATCTTTCAATATTTTCAGGCATTAGCTGCTCGTAGTTCTTCACATTAGTTAAAAACTCAAACATTTCCTGTTGGCTCTTTCCAGCCTTAACTCTTGGACTTTCTAATTTCATATTTAAACTTTCCAGTTTGCCGGATCTTCACGCCATTTTCTTAGCACGACAGCTTCTTCAGCATTTATATAAGTTGTGTTTTGTGCGGTCTCAATAAGATGTTCGTAATCACTTAAAGTAAAAAGTTCCACTCCTGCCTCCTTAAAATTTTCTTCAGAGGTATTAAATCCATAAGTGAAAATGGCAAACATTCCTTTGACTTGTGCTCCGGCTTCATTTAAAGCTTTCACAGCATTTAAAGAACTTTTTCCTGTGCTTATTAGATCCTCAATAACCACTACTGTTTGACCTTCTTCAAGATTTCCTTCGATTTGATTCTGGCGACCATGTCCTTTTGGCTCAGGTCTTACATAAGCAAAAGGAAGGCTAAGGTACTCTGCCACAAGCATTCCTATTCCTATAGCTCCTGTGGCTACGGCAGCAATTACATCGGGCTTTCCATATTTCTCTTCAATCTGTTTTGCGAAGTGCTCTCTCACGTAATTTCTTATCATTGGATAAGAAAGGATTATTCTGTTATCGCAATAGATAGGCGATTTCCAGCCGCTGGCCCACGTAAAGGGGTCTTGTGGTTCTAATTTTATTGCTTTAATTTGCAACAAAAGCTCAGCAGTCTTTTTTGCTGTTTCTTTATTCAAAATCATAGCTGCAAATGTATAAAGTTTTTGTGAATGATATTCCCATAATTCTTTCCACGCAAAAAGATATTGGAGAAAATTATACTTCTTTCCCTATTAAAAAAGTCCGACTTAAAAAGGTGATTAAAAGAATCATTAAGGGTGAACTATTGTATGTGAACCTTTATCATACTGATGAAGAGAAGCTTCTAAAGTACCTGTTCAAAAAGATGAAGGTGATTACTGCAGCTGGCGGAATGGTGGTAAATCCCAAAAAGGAAATTCTTTTCATCTATAGAAACAGGCGCTGGGACCTTCCAAAAGGTAAAACTGAAAAAAATGAAGACATTGAAACCTGCGCTATCAGGGAAGTTAAGGAAGAAACAGGAGTTCAGAATCTTGAAATAAAAAGGTTTATTACAAAGACTTACCACGTTTTTAAGCGAAAAGGAAAACTCAGATTGAAGGAAACATACTGGTATGAAATGTATACCGAATACGATGGGGAGCTAATTCCGGAAGAAAGTGAGGGCATCAAAAAGGTAAAATGGAAAAACTACGAAAAGACTCAGAAGGCTCTTAAGAAGTCTTATGCAAATATTAAGATGTTATTTCCGGAAAAATACTTAGCGGGGAAGTCTAAAGACTGGGTAGCGTAAATGCGCTTTTTCGTAATGATCAGAGTGTTTGTGTAACCAGTCTAATTGTGCATACCAACTGTTTCTAAACTCGGAGTCTGTACTTTTTTTCTTTTCAAACTCTTCTTTTAAATTGGGGTCACCTTCCAGTAATTTAGCGGCTATATCTTCAAAAACGTATGGCGAGAATCCCTCTTTTTGCTGGAGAATTGTATCGAAAAAGTTCCAGTTAAAGAACGAATCTACTGCAAATGGTTCCAGGGTTTCGATTAAATATCTCGCGCCATCCTGAAAGGTTGTAATTAAATAATCCCCTTTTTGAAATCGTATCAATTCAGTAGTTTTACTAAACTTAGAATCCCTGTGGAGATAGTGTCCTTCGTAAGCCGAATCAACAGTTTTGTAGTCTTCCAGATGATATACTTCTACTTTAATGAGGGTATCTCTTTCAAGAGTCTCCATTTTAATGTTGTTCAACTTTAGTAGGTCAATAACCTTCCACCAGCCCTGAGGGATAATATAAGCACGTGGAATATCAATTTCCTCTGTCACTTTAAAGTTGTCGAAATATTCAATTTCTTTGGTAAATGGTTTGTCGCGGTTATATTTTAAACGTTGTTGCCCTGTAACTTCACTCGTGATTTTTTCTCCTTCATAACCCTTAAAATCTCTCTTTGAAGGATTCTCTTTATCTACCTCAAATTTTAAATTATAATGGCGATCTGTCAGGTATTTTCTTTTAGCCTGTGCACGAAGATCTTTAATTATGCTTGTTTGATTATCTGTAATATTAACCATGGATTTCATAAGCTCATAGGTGCCCTTTACTCTTTTATCATAAGGTTTAAGCATATGAGTTTCTACCATCATTCCCAGAGTATTCCATAAGGTGGTATAACCAGTGGAATAGCGTGGATAATCCATGAATTGAGAAAATCCAGTTTCCGGAACTTCATTAAAAACATTTACGTAAGGTGTAATATCCCAGTCTTTAGCTTTTAAAGAATCTTCCAGGGTGGGCATCATTTTTTGTTGAATGTATTCTCCGAGGTTTCCGCCAAGTTTGTCATGTTGGGTAAATAAATGAGTGAGAGTATATTGATAATCTGCCCCATTACTTACATGATTATCTATAAAAACATCAGGATTCAAATAATGAAAGATCTTATAAAAAGACTGCGTGTTTTTAGTATCGGCTTTTATAAAATCCCTGTTTAAGTCGTAGTTACGTGCATTCCCACGAAAACCATATTCTTTGGGACCATTCTGATTAGTTCTGGTAGTGGAATTCCTGTTTAGGGATCCTCCAACATTATAGACAGGAATGGTAGCGATAATCGTATTGTTTGGTGCGGGTATTGAATCTCCGGCGAGATCCCTGAAAAGCATCATGGTAGCATCTATACCATCACTTTCTCCAGGATGAATGCCGTTATTTATGAGAAGAACGCTGTATTTTTTTCTTATTTTCTCAATATCGGTTTCCCCGCTGTTGTTATATATAGCTAGATGAAGGGGCTTTCCACTGTCGGTTTTACCAATATCCATGAGAGTAATACTTGGATATGCGTCTGCCAGTTGCCGGTAAAAATCAATGACCTCCTCATAGGTCGCGGTCTCCGTTCCACCAGATTTTTCGAATTGCGTTTCGAAGTCATATTCCTTTACCAGCCGGTATTTTGATAGATCGCAGGACACCAGGCTGATTACAATCCCCAATATCAACCATAGTTTTTTCATAAAATATTCTGAAAATCTTGCTGTAAACTTAATTAAAAAGTCTGAAAGCAGCCAAAATAGAAGGATTTATCTCATGAAATACATTAGTTAAAGAATTAATGTATATCCGTTTTTAGTCATAATAGTTATCTCGTCACCCTGAATTTATTTCAGGGTCTCAATTTATAATGAGGATTTATAGTATTTTAAGATTCTGAAACAAGTTCAGAATGACGCACTTTATTAAATTAGGATACTTACGGACAATCAAAAGAATTAATAATCAAAACTTCCTTCTCTCTCTTAGGTACTTTTTCTAAATCTGCCGTATTATGTTTACTTTCGGAGGAAAATTAAATATTGGAAAAATACTTTATATCCGTCCTTTTTGCATTTTTATTCAGCTTGGCTTCGTTTGCTCAGAATTTTCGCGGGAAAGTTCTGGATTCTGAAAATAATACGCCAATTCCAAATGTTGCTGTAACTAATCTGGATTCAGAAAAAACAGTGGTGACAAATGCCGATGGAAATTTTACTTTTGATAATGTAAATTTCCCCTTGAAACTCAAATTTTCTCTTCTTGGATATCAAAAACAAACTAAGGTATACCGGGATGCAAATGAAGATGCCCGTATTTTTCTACTGCAGGAAATTGATCAGCTTTCAGAAGTTGTTTTACGAAGTTCAAATATTCCGCAGAAAATTATAAATACCCCGGCCGGGGTAAGTCTTATTTCAGAAAATGATCTAAAGCGAAATGATAATTTCAGTCTTCTGCAGAACTTTAATTATGTACCCGGAGTTTACGTGAATCAGGGAGCACTTAATACTAATAAGATCAATATTCGGGGCATAGGGAGCAGAGCTCAATACAGTACTAATAGAGTTAAGGCTTATATCAACGGAATTCCATTAACCACTGCTGAAGGAGAATTAACCCTTGATGATTTTGATCCTGAATTACTCGAAAGAATAGAGATTTTTAAGGGACCTGTTTCTTCAATTTTTGGTGCCGGACTTGGCGGTTCCATAAATCTTTATACCAGAAAGGGCCGTGAGAATGAAAAGTCGGTGACCGGGGATTTTAATTACGGAAGCTTTAATACCCGGAAAGCCCGTGCTAATATTAGTTATGTAAAAGACAGTCTGGATCTTTCCTTCAATTATAACAACCTAAGTAGCGATGCTTATCGCCAAAATGGAAATTATGACAGGATTTCTCTTACGGGAACGGCTGGCCTTCTGAATAAATCGGGGAATTACTGGTCCTTATTTTATTCTTATTCGAATCTGAAAGCATATATCCCAAGCTCTCTTAACGAAAATGATTTTATTAATAATCCTGACAAAGCAGCTTATACCTGGTATCAATCGGCAGGCTATGAGTCATACAGCCGTAATATTCTCGGGCTATCTTATGAGCATCATTTTTCTGAAAAATTAAAGAATCAGACTTCCATATTTTATAATTCCCGTGATGGCTATGAACCCAGACCTTTTGATATTCTTGATGATGAAAGGCAGTCAATAGGTTTGAGGTCCCGATTTAACTATCAGACTTCTTTATTCAATGTTCCTTCAGCAATCAGTTTTGGTGGAGAAGGAATTCTGGAAGATTATGAAACAGGCACTTTTGAAAATCTTTACGAGGAAACTGAAGCCAGAAAAAGTGTTCTCGGGAATCGGCTGAGCTGGAATAAGCAAGACAGAAACTACATTAATCTTTTCGCGCAAATGAATCTGGAAATGTCGTCAAAATTGTTGATTGAAGCAGGTCTTAATTTTAACGCGACTTCTTATAAACTAACTGATAAATTTCCAGATGACGGGATAGACCAGTCCGGGGACTATAGTTTTGATCCTGTTTTTTCGCCAAGAGTGGGAGTGAGTTATGAAGCCTACGAAGGAAAAACTGTCTATGCATCTATAAGTCATGGTTTTTCAACACCTACAGTGGCTGAAACTCTTACAC
>JAGXII010000066.1 GCA_024635735.1 Christiangramia sp.
CTTTTGGAGAATATTCATTCTTTGATTTCTTGAAATTCAATAGTGATTTTGGATACGACCTTTATTATCAAACAGAAGATAATTTTAGAGGTAGACTAACACCTTTTCAGTCAACCAATGGTGAAGCATACGCTTCCAGTGTGGGAACTGAATCTTATGTAAGCAGTAACTATTTCACTTTTGCAAGAACCCTTAATGAGATTCATGATGTTGAGGTAGTTGCCGGAATGGAATACAACCAGTTTAATCGTCGTTTTCAAGACGTTAGTGGTGAACAATTCCCTACAGATGATTTCCAAACAGTAAGCAGTGCTGCTGAAATTGTAGGTGGTTCTGGAGCTGAATCTGCAAATAGTTTCCTTTCTTATTTTGCGAGAGTACAATATTCGTTAATGAATAAATATTTATTCAAAGCGAGTGTACGTCGTGACGGTTCCTCAAGATTTGGTGAAGATGTAAGATATGGTACCTTCCCTGCTGTTTCAGCCGGATGGATCCTTAGTGAAGAAGAGTTCCTGAATGATTCAAATGCACTTTCATTCTTAAAGCTTCGTGCGAGTTATGGTGAAGCCGGAAACGCGAATATTGGTGATTATGCTGCTCTTGGTCTATTTGGAGGTGTTTCTTACAACCAAAGACCGGGAATCGCTCCGGTGCAGGCTGCTAACCCTCGATTAACCTGGGAAAGTGTAAAGCAAACTGATATAGGTATAGAATACGGATTCCTTGATAATAGAATTTCCGGGGAAATCGATTACTATATTAAGAAATCTGATGGATTGATATTTGCTCAGCCATTACCAGGGACTTCCGGACAGTCAACCATAACAAGAAACGTTGGTTTGCTTCAGAATGCCGGAGTTGAATTTGTATTAAATACCAAGAATATTCAAACAGATAGTTTTACATGGAATACAAACTTCAATATTTCTAAAAACAAAAACGAGATTAAAGAATTGCCAGATGGGGCAGATGTAGTTTCAGGTGAAAATATTCTTAGAGAAGGTGAACCACTTAATGCATTCTACCTTGTAGAATACGCCGGAGTAGATCCTGAAAATGGTGATGCACTGTATTATGTGGATGGAGAAGGTAGTGCTACTACAACAGATTCTAACGAAGCAAACAGAGTAATTGCCGGGAAACCATATGCCGATTGGATAGCTGGTCTTACGAATAATCTTTACTATTCAGGTTTTGACCTTTCCTTTACCTTCGTTGGAGAATGGGGAGCAAGTCTTTATAACAGTGGAGGTGTTTACCAGTCTGCTAACGCCGATTATTTCGATAACCAGAGTAGAGATCAGTTAAACAGATGGCAGCAGCCAGGTGATATTACAGATGTTCCTCAAGCCAGACTTTTTGGAGGAAATGGAACTGCGACTTCTACAAGATATCTTCAGGGTGCTGATTTTATTCGCTTAAGAAATTTAAGTTTTGGATATACATTACCTGATAGTTTTTCAGATCAGGTAGGGCTTGACAAATTCAGAGTTTACTTTACAGGTATCAACCTTTTAACTATTACAGATTATGATGGTTATGATCCTGAAACTTCAAATGATGCAGGCTTTGGTCCGGGACAAACTTTCTATTCAGCGCCAGGGGTTAAAACGATGTCGTTAGGTGTAAATATTAACTTCTAAAAAAAGAAATTTTATGAAAAAAATATATAATTCAATATGGTTCCTGGCTTTTATCGTCCTCTTTTCGGGCTGTGACGATAAGCTGGATTTGGAGCCAAGACAGTCAATTTCAGTCGGTACAGCTATTTCTACCGGTGAGAATGTGAAAAATATTCTTATTGGGGTTTATAATGAAACCGGACAGGAAGATTCTTATGGAGGCTACCTGCAATTGATGGCAGATCTCTATGGATTTACAGATCAGGCTACGTGGGGAGGTACTTTCCAGCAGCCGAGACAGGTTTTTAATAAAAACATTTTCGTAGATAATAGTTTTGTTAGAGATCTATGGCTCAATGCCTATGAGGCTATTAATCAGGCAAATCTTGTATTAGATTATGCTGATCTTGTGGATGAAGCAGACAGAGATAAAGTAATGGGAGAAGCTTATTTTCTTAGAGCTCTTAATTACTTTGACATTAATCGATTCTTTGCTTCTCCTGATGGTTCTTTGGGCGTGCCTTTAACATTAACTGGAATTGTAGACTACTCGGGTGATCTTGAAATCGCAAGAGCTCCTGCAGATCAGGTTTACAATCAGGTAATTTCTGATTTGGAAATGGCATACTCTCTACTGCCTGAAGATAATGGTATTTTTGCCGATAAATATTCTGCAGAAGCATTATTGGCAAGAGTTCAGCTTCATGTTGGAAATTATGGTGAAGCAAGAGATGCTGCTGATGATGTTATTGAAAAAAGCGGTCATTCTCTTACCGATTCTTATGCTGGTGCTTTCAATAATGATGTAGATTCCAGTGAGGATGTATTTGCCTTCCAGGTGACAACTCAGGATGGTGCCAATGTACTTGTTACTCATTATGCAGATCAGAGTAACGGTGGACGTGGAGGCGATGTTACTGTGAATGACGAGTATCTAAGCATGTTCGGAGATTCTGACGAGCGTGGATCATTCTTTTATGAGAGTGCTCAAAATGGTGGAACTCTTACGTCTAAATACACTAATCAATATGCTAATATTTCAGTGATAAGACTTGCTGAAATGTATTTGATTAGAGCGGAAGGAAACTTGGAACTTGATACCGAAGTTGGAACCACTCCAACTGAGGATGTAAATACGGTGAGAATACGTTCCATTGCGGAGCCTTTAGATGCCGTAACCTTAGACGATATTCTTGCTGAACGCGAACGTGAACTTATGTTCGAAGGTTTCTTAATTTTTGATTATACACGAACTGGTAGAGATGTTGGAGAGCTTCCGGCTAATTCACCAAAATTATCATTCCCAATCCCATTAAGAGAAATTGATGTGAATTCATTGCTTACTCAAAATCCGGGATACGGATCATAAGTTTGATTTAATTAATAAAAAAAGGCCGGAAATTCCGGCCTTTTTTTATTTCCTAATACGAGAATTCATATAAGAGAATTTCATCTTCCTCTCCTTTAACGATCAGCTCAGGATTAGTATCAATATCGGCATTGCTAATATCCACCTTGGAGGTGCCATAAACGGGAAACCCATTTAAAAGCTCGGCTTTATCATTAAAAACAAACACTTTTTGAGTTTGAGTATCTGTAATGGCTACTAAATCTCCTCTGCTCATGCTGAATACCTGAGGAGAAGTATAAAGGCCATAATCGAGAGTTATAGTTTTGCCGTTAATGTAAAGTTCATTTTCATTTAAATAAACCAGGGTTTCAGAATTGGCTGTAAGCCGGTTATTTTCTGCCAGTCCGACGTTTTTTTCAGCAATTTTCCCATTTTGATCTATGCTTATCAGGTTGTCCTGTGGAGCAGAGCTAATAAAGCGATCATCGTTACCATACCATTCATTTTCAGAAAAATTAATCTTTTCCTTCAGCGGAATACGAATATTACCCTGGCGACTAAGAATATTCAATTTACCTGACTTTTCAGCTATAAGTATATAGTCCTTATTTCCTAATCTGATATGTTTGGGAGCTTTGATTATTTCACTGCCGGCATTACTAAAATCAAATCCGGAAATCGCTTTGCCCTTAGGTCCAACCATATAAATTTTCCTGTTTTGAGTAAGAACAAAACGATAATTGCGATTATTATCATAATCAAATACAGCTAACGGCTGTGTAAGAGGATCGTTGAATTTTAGAGGGAAAGGCTTCACCCGGTTTCCGTTTCTGTCAAGAAGATCAAGCTGATAACCGGTTGAAAAAGCCAGTTGCTGATTGCCATTTTTAAACAGGTCTACCTGATAAATAGGACAGGTAATTTGCGAATCCAGCTGTTTTTTCCAGTATATATTTCCTTTATTCGAAATAAGATAAAGTACATTGTTCTCATCCTGAACGGCGATATCCATCTGGTCTGTCCTGTGATTTTTAAAGAAATAGGGTTCGGTAACGATGGGTGCATCTGTTTTTATCGATAAAGATTGTTCTGCATCTTTAGTGCTGTTTTTATTGGCCTGGGTTTCATTATTAAATATCCCATGGATATGAGCAAAACCACTTTCCTGAATAAATTGCAAAGCAGCGATACTATTTTTTTGAATGCTGAAATTTGCATCAGAATCTTTTGATATTCTGGAAACAAAAGATTCTGTATGTATTAAAAACAGCATGGATGACTGGGAAGACAGGGAATTTGTAACCCTGCTATAATACTCGCTTTTAGTAATAAGGTCTGAGTTTTGATAGGCTGAGATCATATGTTCAAGCACAAAAATATCCTGCGAAAAAATTATAAAATGATCTATGAAGGTGTAATATTTATAGTCGCCGGTTTGTAGAATAGGAGTGAGTAAATTGTTGAATACCTCTTTATTTTCCAGTGTGAATATTGGGAGACTTCTAAAATCCTGCGTCTGGTTTCCCATTCCCGCCATGGTTTCCCGGGCGGATTCAATTTCGGAAGCCTTCAGGATTAAGGCGCTGCCTTCAGGAAGAATTAAATTAGCAAGCTCCCTGGTTTTATCAAGTATAGCCGGGTATTTTGCATTAGTGCTGTCTTTTTTAAATGTTGCCAGTTCTTCATAAAGACGGGAAAAATTCTCGTAGCTAAAGGCATAAAGTCCGATGAAATCATCGGGAACAATTTCCGTACTTTCTATAATCCTTGCATTATTACCTTCAAAAACATTCTGTAATTTATTTTCACTTCCTGGCAGGTTAATACCATTCACTTTAATTTCGGCTTCCGAAATATCGAGGTCTAATACACTCCATTCAGTTGATTTATCAAGCTTTGAAAAACCAAAGGGAGCAAAGATTTTCTGGAAATAGTTTGCAGATGATGAGTTTCGCAGGAAGACAGATGTTTTTTCAGAATCGGAAGCTGCAAAAGCTTTGTTGAAACTTTCATCTTTTAAAATTTCCTGACGATCTGCTACTTTTCTTAATTTTTCCCTGGAATTACTTATGATATTGGAGTTTGGGCCTTCATAAAGGAAAAATGTATTCTTGCTGATCGATATTTTTTGAAACTTAAACGGTCCCTCTTTAATGCTCTCAACACTCTTGTTTTGAACTGAATCTAAATTAAGAAAGCTGCTGTCCCTTTCGGTTATAAGAGTATAAATAAACTGGTCTTCGCTAATATTTGAAATGGCTATCCCGGTTTCATTGGGAAGATTAAGATGGGGTAAAAAGTCTAAATTGCTCCGAAGTAGTTTTTTAAAATTAAAATCGCTCTCATTTATAAACCTGTTTTTTTTCAGATTCTCCATAAAACTCTGGAAATCAGGCGATATTAAAATGATTTCTGAATTCTGGGGTAGGTATGATATTAGTTTAAAATTGTCATTTTCCTTTTTGGTA
>JAGXII010000002.1 GCA_024635735.1 Christiangramia sp.
AAACGATTCCGAAGTTCTTTAAAAAATGTGAGGTCCATATAAACATTTTGATCACCGGGACAATAAAAAGGACCGGCAGCCGAAGTAGCACCACCACAGGCAGTTTGCACGGCATCATCAAACAAAATCATTCCAGGTTCGCGATAGGTCATATTTTGTTGAGCGAATATATTATTCCAGACGTCTTCGGTATCTGCAAGAACAATAGATGAATATTCCCCAAGTTCTTTTTCTTCGTTGGTAAGTTCACGTTGCTCGGTAGATGTGTTGGTATCCTGTAGCTGGTCCAGAACCGATACATCTCCGTCGCTTAATATAAACTGGGCGATAACAAAGATCACCCCGATAATTCCACCGCCGGCAATAAGTTTACCTTTGCCCGACATTCCCCTGCGATCTTCAACATTGGAACTCTGTCTTCTTCCTCGCCATTTCATAATTTCATATTTTTACTAAAAATAGAAATAAAAATGCTGCTATTTCCAGAATTTTAAAGAACAGCATTCCAGATAGGATCTGTGGGTGGGGGAGCGGTAATATGAACAGGTATTTTCTTCACGGGATGCTCAAACTTTAATTCCCGGGCATGAAGATGAATGCTGGCATCCTTATTACTTCTGTCAAATCCATATTTAAGATCACCTTTAATAGGACAACCAATAGAAGAAAGCTGACTCCTAATTTGATGATGCCTGCCGGTATGAAGATCTACTTCCAGCAAATAATAGTTATCTAATTCTTTTATCAACCTATATTCAAGGATCGCTTTTTTACTATCCGGAACTTCTTTGGTATTTGCATAAGACTTATTCTGCTTCGGATTTCTTTTTAGAAAGTGAACGAGTTCATCCTGATCTTTTGGCGGCTTATTTTTCACCACGGCCCAGTAGGTTTTTTCAGCTTCTTTTTTCTGAAATAATTTATTCAGACGCGGAAGTGCTTTGGAAGTTTTTGAAAACAGGACGATTCCACTGGTGGGCCTGTCAAGCCTGTGAACCACGCCCAGATATACGTTTCCGGGTTTATTGTATTTTTCTTTTAAGTAAGATTTTACAACTTCACTAAGAGGTTTATCGCCTGTCTTATCTCCCTGGACAATATCACCGGGCCTTTTATTTACAACGATAATGTGGTTGTCTTCGTAAAGAACCTCGAGATTATCTTTATTGGAATGTATATTATCTAAACTCAAATCAGGAATAAGTTTTAAGAAGAATTTTTCTTAAATACAACTTCTTAAGTTAGAGTTTTCAACTTTCTAACTTCTAACTTCTAACTTCTAACTTCTAACTTCTAACTTCTAACTTCTAACTTCTAACTTCTAACTTCTAACTTAGTACTGTTCATCGTCTGAAGGGAAATCCTTGCTTTTCACATCATCGCGGTAGTTTTCAAAGGCTTTTGTCATTTCGGCATGAAGATCGGCGTAACGTCTCAGGAATCTTGGATTGAATTCATGGGTCATACCTAACATATCATGCACGACCAGTACCTGGCCATCTACACCGTTTCCGGCACCAATTCCAATCACTGGAATACTAACACTTTCGGCAACTTCTTTTGCGAGATCCGCAGGAACTTTTTCAAGCACCACAGCGAAACACCCTATTTTTTCAAGCATTTTGGCGTCGCTCTTAAGCTTTTCGGCCTCCTCCTCTTGACGGGCTCTTACCGTATAGGTTCCGAATTTATAAATAGATTGAGGGGTAAGGCCTAAATGCCCCATAACTGGAATACCTGCATGCAGGATACGTTTAATAGAATCCTTTACTTCCTTTCCTCCTTCAAGTTTTACAGCATGAGCGCCACTTTCTTTCATGATCCTGATCGCAGATCGCAAAGCTTCTCGTGGATCACTCTGATAACTTCCAAAAGGAAGATCAACTACAACCAGGGCGCGTTGAATAGCCCTCACCACACTGGTGGCATGATAAATCATCTGGTCCAGCGTTATAGGAAGAGTGGTTTCGTGTCCCGCCATGACGTTACTGGCTGAGTCTCCAACCAGAATCACATCTATGCCTGCGCCATCAACTATTTTCGCCATAGAGAAATCATAAGCGGTTAACATGGCAATCTTTTCGCCATTACTTTTCATATCTACTAATGACTTGGTGGTTATTCTTTTGTATTCCTTTTTCGCAACAGACATTGGCTTTTATTTAAATTTGAGTAAAAGTAGTAAATTCGGGCACCACATTCAAAACTACAGAATCATGAAAAAAATAATTTTCCTTGCTCTAATTTCCATTAGTATGTCCGCATTTTCCCAAAGCAGTTCTTCAGAAAATACTCCCCAACAATTAGTTGAAGATTTTTTTATCGCTTTTCATAAACAAGATACTATAAAACTTCAGGAGTTCGCCAGTGATAATGCAAGATTACAGTCGGTTTCATTAGATGAAGAAGGAAAGACTAAACTGATGACAGAGAATTATTCGAAATTATTAAAAGGTATTGCAGCCATTCCTTCAGATGCTACCTTTCAGGAAAAGTTGCACGAATTTAGAATTGAAGAAAATGGTTTGTTGGCTACAGTTACCACGCCGTATTCATTTTATTACAACGGAAATTTTTCACATTGCGGCGTAAACATCTTTCAGCTCGTAAAATTTAGCGGTGAATGGAAAATTGTTTATTTAATTGATAGCAGGATGAAGGAAGGCTGCGACTAAATATTTTTTACACATCTAAAACCTGTATGCTCCAGCCCACTATCTGGGGCTGAACTCATTCTTGCCGAATTCCGGTATCCGGTGCAGTAACTTTCACTACATAGAAAAGAGCCTCCACGAATCACTTTTTGTTGATCCTGGATATTTTCAAATTCCTTGAAATAACCGTCGGTACGCAGGTTTAATTTTGAATAGGCATCGGGATGATAAGTATCGAGGCACCATTCCCAAACATTCCCCGAGGTATCATATAATCCAAAGCCGTTTGCAGGGAAACTTTTTACCGGAGCCATTTTTTCAAAATTATCTTCCGTCTCACTTTTAAAAGGAAAACTGCCCTGGAAAAAATTAGCTTTTTGAGTGGCGACTTCAAACTCATCCCCCCAGTTGTATACTTCTCCAATTTCACCACCACGGTTTAAATATTCGAATTCAGCTTCCGAGGGCAATCTTTTTCCAGCCCATTTTGAATATGCCATTGCATCATACCAGGAGACTTGAACTACCGGGTAATTATTTTTTCCTTCAATATCAGAATCTGGTCCCTCCGGATGTTTCCAGTTGGCGCCTTTAACAAACTTCCACCAATATTGAGGGTTTTTTGAGTCAAAAACCAGGGATCCAGCTTCATATTTTTTTCCTCTAATTTCAAAAGATCGTTCGGCCGTGGTGACATAGCCAGTTGCATTTACAAATTCCCTGAACTGTGCATTCGTAACTTCAGTCTGGTCTACCCATAAATCTGATATCTTTTCGATATGTCTTGGGAATTCATCTCTTTTCGCCTGGCTACCAGAGGCTCCCATTCGGTATTTACCTCCTTTTATCAGGACCATATTATCGGTGAAAGCTGAATCTTCACGGGTTTTTATAAAAGAGATTTCTTTGAGGTAATTCTCGTGATAATTAATTTTTTCCTGAACCGGTTCAGGTTCTACAACCAGTTCCGGTTGCGATTTTTTAGACTCTTCACAGGAATTAAGGATAAAAATCAGGAAGAAAAGAAGATGATATAATTTGATATTTGATGACATTTTTTGAAAAATATGGGGCAAATATAATCATAAAAAAACCGGAAAATCAAGGCTTTGACTTCCGGTTTCCAATTAAATTTAAAACTGTTATTATGGTTTTAAAACTACTCTGAATCTTGCTTTATTATTTATCATCTGTTCGTAGGCCTCATTAACCTTATCCAATGGATACTCTTCTATCATGGGAGTCGTTCCGGTCATTGCACTGAATTTTAAGGTATCTTCAGAATCTATTGCCGTTCCACTTGGCCATCCGGCTGCAGATTTTCGTCCCATTAACAATTGCATTGGAGAGACTTCTATAGGTTCACCTGTTGCGGCCACCATTAAAAGTTTACCATCAATTCCAAGTCCGTCTACTACAGATGAAATCGCATCACTATGTGGGGCAGTGGCAAGGATCAATTTTGCTCCTCCTAATTTTTGTAATTCTTCGGCACCATTCTTTTCTCCGGTATTAATAAAATGATGGGCACCAAGTTTCTTAGCAAGATCTTTTTTATCGTTACTATGGGAGATGGCGACAGTTCGCATTCCCATTTTTGAAGCATACTGAATTGCGAGATGTCCAAGCCCTCCAATACCCTGAACGGCTACCACATCTCCTGCACGGATTCCTGAATTTCTAAGAGCATTGTAAACGGTAATCCCTGCGCATAGAAGTGGTGCGGCATCGGTTGAAGATAATTCGTCAGGAATAGCCGCGATTGCTTCGTTAGGAGCAGTCATATATTCCGCATACCCTCCATCATAAGAAATACCGCTTATTTTTCCGTTTTGGCAATTAATAAAATCTCCGCGCCTGCAAGGTTCACATTCAAAGCAGTGACCTCCATGCCATCCTACACCAACTCGTTGTCCTTTCTCCCAGTTCGATACATTTTCTCCAGCTTCTTCCACAATTCCCACCACTTCATGGCCTGGAATTCTTGGGTATTCAAGTCCCGGGAATCCGCCTTCTTTTACAAAATTATCACTGTGACATATACCACAAGCCTCAACTTTGATTAAAATATCATTTTTTCCCGGAGAAGGTTTATCTACATCTTTTACAATAAAATCTCCACCTGCTTTTTCGATTACTGCAGCTTTCATTTTTTTCATATGTATTTTTTTTAATAGTCATTCAATTAAACGAGTCCAAAATAGACGCATTTCATCTTCTTTTTTCGGGAAAAGAAGATACAAAATGATAGACGGAACACTTTTTAAGGCTATGTTAATTCTATGGAAGAGTAAAAGGGAGCATAAAAAGCAACACCATGGAATTATTCATGCTATGCATAAGTACGGGCCATATCATTCCTTTATTTTCGAGTTTGATTTTCCCAAAGAAAAAGCCAGCAATAATCCTGGGAGCTATCATCATGAATAAAGTAAGATCAAGCTGAAAACTATCTACGTAATTAAAAATATGAACAAAGCCGAAGATAATTGCACCGGCAATCCAGATTACCAGATATTGACGATACAACCAAAAACAGATCTTTTTGAGAGCTTTTTCAGGGATAAGTTCTCCCAGAGCATAATATATTAGAAAAAGAGTGGCAAAAAGTAAGGTATAGCGCAGTATCCAGTGGCCTTTTTCAGGAATTAACAGAAGTCCGATGATATAAAGTAAAGCACAAATGAAAAGTTTTATACTTTCCTGAGAAGGCTTAAGCAAACTTCTAAAGATACTCTCTTCAATAATGGGGGCTGCAATAATCGCCAGAAATATGAATTTAAAGGGATTGTTGCCCAGTAATTCAAAAAGATCTGATTGCTCATAACGGTCAAAATCAACTACAGGGAAGAATTGAGTTACCAGACTTAGAATAATAAAGAATATAAAATAGCAGGCAATCATCAAAAGAAAATTCCGAGACAGATTTTTCAATTTGGCTACTGGGTCGTTATGCCTTAATATATTCAAATGTAAATTTTAGCAATCACTCAGGTTTACTTTAACGGCAAGGCCACCTTCAGAGGTTTCTTTATATTTCTTATTCATATCTTTTGCGGTGTCCCACATGGTCTCAATAACCTTGTCTAAAGGAACTTTTGCACGGCTCGCATCACTTTCCATAGCTATTTCGGCAGCATTAATAGCTTTAATAGCGCCCATGGCATTTCTTTCAATAC